>JBDRTQ010000285.1:0-14488 GCA_043823885.1 Candidatus Eiseniibacteriota bacterium
CGGGCACCACTTCCTTCGCTAAGACCGGGGAGATCACGTAGGTCTTCATCCTGCTCTCGTAGTCCTGCATGTTGCCGCTGAGTTCCTTGTCGGTGAAGTCGTTCAAAGTGCTGTGGTCGACAAAATCGCCATCGCTCAGCACATCGTCGCCGTTCCACGTGATGCCGTACTCGGACAGTGTGTACGCGGCCACTCCCACTTTGTCGAACACCGAGCGCAGAGGCCCCGCATCCGTGAAGAAGAAAAAGCCGGGCGCGATGTTGTTGGTGATCTGATTGGTCGCGCTGATGCTGCCAATAGCGAACCGGCCCTCTGCACCCTCGTACCCCCCGTATGCCACGAACCCCTCACGGGAAGCGAACGACACGACGTCATGACCCGTAGCGGTCACCTCCATGCCCTTGATCTGAGTGATGCCGGCGGGGTTCCAGTAGACGGCGCTGTAGTCGTCGGCCAGCCCGATGAAGGCGCCACCCATGGCGCCCGCGCGCGAACCCACGGTCGGCATGTAGAAGCCGTTGGCAAGTGCCAGCGCCGGTCCCAGGACCAGCACCGCAAGGCACGCAATCAGTATGCTACCGCTGGAGCGCATCACGCATCCTCCTCTCAAGCGACGAAATGCTCGGGGGCACGGTCCGGCCACGCGCACCGACACAATATACGTCTCCCGGCTACAGCCGCGCACCAGGCGCGGCGGCACGGAACCGCTCATGTCTGATTAACACAGGCAGGGAAGGCCCGTCAAGCCATTTCTGGCGGTATTCCGGGCCTGTCGGCCGCGTTCCGCGAACGCCCATAGTCGCACTCCGGTCTCACCGGACAACCTGGACAGTCGGGATCGCGCGGCCGGCAGACCGCACGTCCCAGACGGATGATGTTCACGTGGAGAGAGAGCGACTCCCCCGGCGGGACGACCCCCCTCAGGGCCTCGAACGTGGCGTCTCTGCTCCGTGGATGCCCCACCACCCCGAGGCGGCGGCCGACCACCCTGTGCACATGCGTGTCCACGGGCATGACGTCCCGACCGAGGTCGAACAGGACGACGCAGGCGGCTGTCTTCAGGCCCACTCCGTCGAACGCGAGAAGGTAGTCGAACACCTCGTCGTCGGACATGCGTCTGAGGAAACCGAGATCGAGCTTGCCGGTGCTCGCGTGGATGTCACGCAGAACGCGCTTGATCGTCCTGGCCTTCGTCCATGCGAGCCCGCCGCCCCGGATGGCGGACTCTATCGATCGGACGTTCGCGCGTTCGACCTGACCCCAGTCATGGAAGCGCTCCCTGAGGCTCAGGAAGGCCGCGCGAGAGTTCGTGTCCGTCGTGTTCTGAGAGAGGATGGTCCCGACGAGTCCGGCGATGAGGTCCCGCCGGGTGCGGCGCTCGGGCCTGCCGTACGCGCCCTCGAGAGACCGCCCGATGCGAGCCAGCCTTCGCCGGGTCGGGACCGGCCGCGCCGGCATCTTCAGCGCGTGCCCGCTGTGAGTTCGTACACCAGGAGGCCAACCGTGGGGCCGGGGGGCATGCCGCGCCTGATGTCGACGTCGGCCCTGTAGAACCGTCCTACGCCTCGAGCGTAGTCCCTGGAGGTTCTGCCGGACGCCAGCTCGACCAGCTCGCCGCGACTCGACCAGAGCCGGTCGTAGGAACCGGTCGCGTAGCCGCGCGAACCTCCGCCGCGGCCGGTCCTGGCCAGCCAGAGCGAGATCCAGAAGCCGTAGAGCTGCGAGACCAGCTGCGCCTCGCTCATTCCGCCGTCCACCAGTTCGTCGAGAAGCGCGAGTGCCCTCCCCGTCCTGCGCTCGGCGACCGCCACGGCAAGGTCGCGCAGCCCGGACGTTCTGGCCCCGACGACCGTCTCAACCTCCGCGAGCCCGATCGACGAGCCCTCGGCGGCGAAACAATCGAGCTTGTCCAGCTCATTGGCGATCCTGTTGAGCCTGCCGTCGGTCCAGTCGACGAGGGCCGAGACCGCGTCGTCCTCGATCTTCCTGCCCCTCTTCTCGGACATCCGCTTCACGACGGCCGCAAGCCTCTCGCCAGAGGGTCGTCTGCAGTCGACCGGCTCGGCCTCTTCAAGCAGTTCCCGCTCGAACTTGTTCTTGCCGGTCAGCCGCTCGAAGCTCACGAGCGCCACGCAGGCGCTCGGCACCGGGTTCCTTACGTACGTGAGAAGCTGCGTCCGCTGGGACGGAGCCAGCCCGAGGAACTCGTAGACCACCGTCACCCGCCTTTCGGACAACATGGGCGCCGTGGCCGCGTGGGCGGCGACGGCCTCTGCCGTCGTCTCGCTCCCCGACAGACTGACGAAGTCGAACGCCTCGCTTCCGGGAGACAGGAGATGCTTCTTCAACAGATCGACGCCGAGGCTCGCCAGGAACGGTTCGTCCCCGTGGAAGACGAGCACGGGCGGCAACGAATTGTCGGCCAGCGCTTTCTGGAATTCCGCGAATGTCATGGTGTGCTCGTGTTCCGTGAGTGGCGCCGGTCACCCCGGCGCTCGGGAGCTCGGACGCGTCGGCTCACCTTCCGCCTACCATCCCTGCACGGTCTTGGACAGGACGTCCTGCGCGAGCTTCTCGAACGCGTAATCCCGCGCCTCCTCCTCGGTCGACAGGTCGCCCCCCTCACCCAGCTCGGAGTAGACGGCCCACCCCTCGATCTCGTCCTCCCAGACCACTTCGTTCCTGGTGAGGTCCTCGTAGGACAGCCTCGCCACAACGCGGACCTTGTACTCCCTCGGGTTCCCGGACGCGTCGTAGGAGATCACCGGGCGCTCGTAAAGGACCACCGCCCCCCTCAGAATCGAATCCGCCTCTTCCTCACGGACGACTCTCAGGGCGTTGTCGTCGGTAAACTCCGAGATCAGGGCGTCCGTCACACCCTGCTCGGCCCCGTACTCGAGCGTCTCGTTCACGAGGACCGGCACGGCGATGGTGGAGATGTGTGTCTTGACGGCGGATGAGAAGCTGTAGTGCGAACAACCGGCGAGCGCAAACAAGAGCGACGCAGCGACGAACAGATCCCTGACAGCCCGTGCCGTCACGATTCCCTCCCGGACAGACGCTTCCTCAACGTGTTCCTGCTGATCCCGAGGAGCTTGGCGGCCTTCACCTGGTTCCCACCCGACATCTCCAGCGCCTCGTGAGCCAGAACCGCCTCGACCTCGGACACGATGCCGTCGCTGATCCCCTCCTCACCGGCCTCCGAACGGCTCCTGAACCGGTCGCGTACGCATCGAGCCATGTCTCCGCCCGCACCCGGCATGGTGAGAACGTCCATCTCGAGGTCACCCGAGATCTCGAGGTCCTCGACGGCGAGGACGCCCGTTCTGTTCAGCGTGACCGCGTGCTGGATGGCCTGCTCGAGCTCGCGCACATTGCCGGGCCAGGGGTACTTCTCGAGCGCCTCGAGCGCCGCGGGAGTCATGCCGCTGATCTCTTTCTGCATCTTCGCCCGGGTCCGTTCCAGGAAGTGCTCGGCCAGCACCTGAATGTCGTCCCTCCGCTCCCTTAGCGGCGGGATGTATATGGAGATGACCTTCAGGCGGTAGAAGAGGTCCACACGGAAAAGGTCGTCCTTCATGCGGTTGACCAGGCTCTGTCCTGTCGCCGCGATGACCCTCACGTCGAGCTTCGATTTGGCCCTGGTCCCAGGACGCTCGTAGAACCCGTCCTCCATCACGGTGAGTATCCTGCCCTGCACCGCGAGACTGCTCTCGCTTATCTCGTCGAGGAAGATGGTCCCATCGCGCGCCAGCTCGAACCGCCCGGGCACGTCCTGCCCCCCGGCGGCCTGCCCGCCGAACAGCTCGGTCTCCAGCGTGTCGCCCGGCAGCGCCGCGCAGTTCACCGCTACGAAGGGGCACTTGCGCCTGCCGCTGTTGTAGTGAATGGCCCTGGCGATGAGCTCCTTGCCCGTTCCCGACTCGCCGTGCACGAGCACCGACGCGTCGGTGGCCGCGACCTGTCCGATCAGCTTGTGGATCTCGACCATCTCCGGCGTTCTGCCGATTATGGCACCGAGGTCCGCCACGTCCCCGGGCCCGGGCGAGCCCACAGTGCGTATCATGCCGCCGTCCTGGGAAAGAGCGCGCCTTACGGCGTCCTCCAGTCCCGACGGAAGCGTCTCTCGCGGCAGGTAGTCGTACGCTCCCTCGCGCATCGACTCGATGGCACCCTGGCTGCTCGTGCGTCGCGCCACTACGATGACGGGTACGCGACCGCCCACCTTCTTGACCTCACGCAGGACATCGACCGCGCCACCCCCCTCGAGCCCGTGCTCCAGGACCACAACGTCCGGGACGGCGTCACCCAGGGATTCGAGCATGGCACGGGGAGCCGTCCAGACTGCGATGTCGTATGCCAGAGTGGATAGCGCGTTGACGAGTTCGTCGGCCGACGACTCATCGGTGTCGAGGATCCAGACTCTCTTCACAGTCTGCCTCCCGGTTGACAGCGCGCGAGCATGACACGTGTCTCCTGAGCGGAAGCGCCTACGAACGGAACGAGTCGACGGTAAGCGTCAACCCATCTTCGAGCGAGACCTC
This sequence comes from Candidatus Eiseniibacteriota bacterium, assembly GCA_043823885.1. GTDB lineage: Bacteria > Joyebacterota > Joyebacteria > Joyebacterales > Joyebacteraceae > JALGZG01. The sequence goes on from JBDRTQ010000285.1 coordinate 4,545, forward strand.
CGGGGCAAGACCAAGCAACCGCTCGGCCTTCGCGATGTCGGCATATGAGTGCTTGACGTCTCCGGGCCGCGGGTCCACGTGATGAGCGGCGAGTGAGGTGCCGGTGATCTCCTGCAACCTGGAGAGCAGTTCGTTGACTGTGGACGTACGGCCGCAGGCGATGTTGAAGACCTCTCCCGCCGCGCTGTCCGCCGACACGGCCAGCAGGTTCGCGTCAACGACGTTGGTCACGTAGGTGAAGTCCCGCGACTGCTCGCCGTCGCCGTAGATGACCGGCTGCCTTCCCTCGAAGAGCGCGGTCACGAAGAGCGGCACGACGGCCGAGTACTGCGACCCGGGGTCCTGTCTCGGTCCGAACACGTTGAAGTAGCGCAGGGCCACGCACTCCAGACCGTACAGAGAGAAGAAGACCCGGCAGTAGTTCTCGCCGGCCAGCTTGCTCACAGCGTATGGAGACTCCGGCGACGGGGTCATGCTCTCTCGCTTGGGCAGCTCCGGGCTGTCCCCGTAAACCGACGAGGACGAGGCATAGACGAAACGCCGCACGCCCGCGTCCCTGCTCGCAACGAGCAGGTTGAGCGTCCCCGTTGCGTTCACCTCGTTGCTCGACGCGGGGTCTGAAACGGACCGCGGGACTGACGCCAGCGCGGCTTCGTGAAAGACGATCTCGACGCCCTTGACGGCGCGTTCCACGCTCGACACGTCGCGGAGGTCCCCTTCCAGAACTTCGACGCCGTCCTCGAACGACGCGAGATTCTCCCGCCTCCCCGTAGAGAAGTTGTCCAGGATCCTCACGTCGTGGCCGAGTCCGACGAGCCTCTCGGCAATGTGCGATCCGATGAACCCCGCTCCGCCCGTAACGAGCATAACTGACATCGAGCGCTCCAATCGGTGACGGCCGCTACAGTTTCAGGATGTGATCCGCAGTGAATCCCTTCAGCGCGTTCCGCGTATCGACGATCGGCGTGCCCGCGTCGACCACGGCCTTGTAGTCAACGGTCGTGTGCGCCGTCGTTATGACGATGCAGTCGACGTTGCTCAAGAGCGCGGGCGTCAGCTCCTGGCTGCTCAGCGAGAAGCCGCCCTCGTTGAGAGTCGGGACGAAGGGGTCGGAGTACGACACGACGGCCCACTTCTCGTGCAGGAGCTTCATTATGTCGAGCGCCGGTGCTTCCCGGACGTCGTCGATGTCCTGCTTGTAGGCCGCTCCGAGGATCAGGACCTTCGAACCCTTGAGGGGCTTGCCTTGCTCGTTGAGGCTGTCCACGATCTTGGAGACGACGTGATGGGGCATGCTGGCGTTGATGACCCCGGCCAGTTCGATGAACCGCGCCTCGAATCCGCTCTCCTTCGCCTTCCAGGACAGATAGAACGGGTCGATGGGAATGCAGTGGCCGCCGAGCCCCGGTCCCGGGTAGAACGGCATGAAGCCGAACGGCTTGGTCGCGGCCGCGTCGATGACCTCCCAGACGTCGATGCCCATCCGGTCGCTCATGAGCGCGAGTTCGTTCACAAGACCGATGTTCACGCTTCGGAACGTGTTCTCCAGCAGCTTCACCATCTCAGCGACCTTCGTCGAGGAGACAGGCACCACCGGACCGAGAGTCTGCTTGTACAGAAGCGCCGCGTGTTCCGTGCACGCGGGCGTCACACCTCCGACGACCTTGGGGATGTTCCGCGTGTTCCACGTCTGGTTCCCCGGATCGACACGTTCGGGAGAGAACGCGAGATAGAAGTCCTCCCCCACCTGAAGCCCCGTGGTCGCAAGCCTGGACAGGATGACCTCGTCGGTCGTGCCGGGATACGTCGTGCTGTCGAGGATCACGAGCATCTGCGGGTGGAGGTACTTGACGATCTCGGCCACCGCGGCCCGCACGTAGGAGATGTCGGGGTCCTTGGTCTTCCTGAGCGGAGTGGGCACGCAGATGTCTACGGCGTCCAGGGTCTGCAGAACCTCGAATTCGGTCGTGGCCTCGAACATCCCGGCGTCCAGCGCCTCCCTGACCCGTTCGCTGGGCACGTCCTGAATGTAGGACTTGCCCTCTCCCAGCATCCGCACCTTTCTGGCGTCGGTGTCGATCCCCGTCACGTGGAAGCCCGCACGAGCGAATTCCATCGACAGCGGCAATCCGACATACCCGAGACCTATCACTCCCAGGCGTGCTTCCTTGGACAGGAGCTTCTCCTTGAGCACTTTTCCTCCTTGACCCGCGTGCCGCGGGCGCTTGATCGGGGCTCCCTCGAGAGGCGCTACGCCAGCGCCAGTGTCACGATGCCTGCAGTGGCCAGCGGGAGCAAGAGATTGTCGCTCGGCCCCAGCGGGAGCGATTCGACCAGACTGGCCACCGCGCCCACGAGGATGGCCCATGGTACCGAGACGAAGAATATAGCAACAAGTACGCCTACTGCGAAGAGGGAAAGCGAACCCAGGACGGTCTTGCCCGGATTGTACGGCAGAGTGGTGTTCCCGAAGGCGCGCCCCACGAGGCTGGCGGCGCTGTCCCCGATAGCGAGGACCAGCACGCCGACGGTCGCCGCAGCGGGCTCGAAGAGCGCCACAACGCTGAATATGCCCACGCCGAAGAGGAAAGGCCCCAGCACGACCATACGGGGCTCCGCCGGGCGCATGGCACGCCATGTGATCGCCGAGAAGACGGGCACCGCCACCCCCATGAGCCTCATCACTTCCGAAACGAGGTACAGGACCGTCACCACGCCCACGAGCCAAAGCGTCTGCGGCTTCCACCACGCCGCCAGGATCGGGACGGCGATCGAACACGAGTGGATCGCCTTCCGGAACGCCTCGTGAAGGATGGCCGTCTGCCGCAGAGTTACGCCGGCCTTGTACCCCTCGGGGAAGAACTCGAGGATCTCATAGAGGTCTCGTGTGTAGACGACGAAGTCCGCCTTCCGCAGGATGCGCCACTCCGGATTGACGCCGATGCTGCGCCAGGCTGACGCGACTATGTCGCGGTTGCTGCCGTCGTCGACGACGACCGTTGCATCCGACCAGCCGAAGCCCTGCTCGCGGAGCATGCGCTCGAGGCTCCGTCTCTTCCCGCGCGCGGAGTGCCGGTCTCCGAGGAGGCGCCCGGTGAGAACACCGTCGGCCTCCTCGAGCAGTACACCGCAGGCGCCGTCGGCGCCGACGTCGGAGGCGATGCGCTCGACCACCTGCTGTGGGACTCCCGCGCTGACAAGTACGACGTGGTAGCCGACCTCCCGGAGCTTCGCGCACAGCTCGCGCGCCCCGTGCACCAGGTGCAGCGAGTCGCCCACGCTCAGGAGCTGCTTCAGCGGTACGCCGCGCTGGAAGGCGTACGCACGCTCCACGACCTGGCGGATGTCGAGCGCGCCTACCTTGAGCAGGAAGCCGAGCCACATGCTCCGGATCCAGATCCACGCGCTCGTGGTGCTGGCGACTCTCGACAGGAAGAGCCCCTGCAGGAGCACCCCGTCCACATCGAACGCGACGACTCCCCGTCTGCCCGATCCCGGCGACTCAGCGACTCCCACGCTCCCTCCCGAAGAGGACCAAGAGTCCCCTCGTCATCACCCACACTGCCGTGCCGCACATCAGCACCGGCACGTACACGAAGCGGTGCCCGAATCGCGGCACGACCAGATCGAAGTACCTCGAGGCACCGTAGAACAGCATCACGGCGAGCGCGAGGTTCGCTCCTCCCACCATGATCCTGTAGAGCTTCTGTTCGTGCGGACGGGAGTCACGGTGGCGCACCGCTCTCTCCAGGTTGTTCGCTTCGGATCCCACACATCTAACGTACGATGGCGAACTTGCCCGTCTTCTGGTCCGTGGGCTCCAGGGCGTCGTAGTCGTAGATCGTGACCCTGTAGATGTACACCCCACTCGGCAGGCTGGTCACTGTCGTGTCGAGTGTCTCCCAGCCTACGGAGTTCATCCCGGGCAACAGGCCTTCGTTCGTCGACACAGGGCTGTAGAACAGATTGGCCTCCGCGATGTCCTGGCCGAGCAGATCGAAGACCCTGATCTCCACGCTGCCCTCCGATTCGCGGGACAACCGGTAGGAAATGTTGAGCTCGCCGATGTCCGTTGCCGGGTTCGGCCAGGCGAAGTAGTCGGCAATGAAGAGCTCGGGCGCATCGACACGGAGGGGGATCCCCTCGACGAGGTTGTCCGCGAGGGACAGCTCGTCGTCCCCGTCGACGACCAGCCTGACGCTGAGCAGGTGGTCGCCCAGATCGGAATCGTCGATATCCCACTCGAACTCGTGCGTCAGCACCTCTCCCCCGCCCATGACTCCCCCGAACGAGCCGGTCGACAGGAGCGACCCCTCGTCCGGCGTCCCGTCCCATACCTCGAGGGTCACGTCGGCGCTCCCGTCCGGGCCGAACGCGTGGAAGTCCACCCGGACCGGACCCGTCTCGCCGATAACGAAGTGGTCCGTGTGGTACTCCGTTCCGTCCCCGGTGACCGCGTAGAACACGACGTCGTCCGGGAACACGGCCAGATTGAACTGCCCGTCGGGGTCGGCAAGCCGCGCTACGGAGCCCGCGACCATGCGGGCGACGGAGACGAGCTGCGAGGGATAGACCGTCGAGGCCACGTCGTCGATCGTGTGGTAGTTCGGGTTTCTGTCCCTGGGACTCCAGTGCTCGATCGCGACTAGGGCGTCGTAGTCGTTCGCCCAGAACGGCGCGTGGTCGCTGTACGCCAGCGCTTTGTCGATCCTGTGAGCCTCGAAGTTCGGGAAGAGGTCCACGTAGAGCGACTCCGCCGTGTCGATGATCCAGTCAGCGAACCAGACCGTGCCTGGGTTCGTGACGATGTGGCAGGTGTCGGGGTTCGCGGGCGCCCTCCTGTAGGCGATCATGTCGACGTTGAGCACGCCGTAGACGGTGTCCGGAGGAGCCACGAGCCCTGCGCCGGCCCTGTAGCCGGCCACGGAGTCGGCGTAGGCCGTGCTGCCGTGGAGCCCCAGTTCCTCGCCGCTCAGGAGGATGAATCGGATGTCGAACGGGAAGCTCAGGCCCGACAGCGCCCTGGCTGCCTCGAGGACGGTCGCGACGCCCGTCGCGTTGTCGTCTGCGCCCGGGGCCGGGTTCTCGCACCACCAGAACCACGGGGGGTTGGTCACCGGGTTCGGGAACACCTCCGTGTCGCCCGCGATGGCATCGTAGTGCGCGCAGATGACGTAGTAGCCCGAGAGCCGGCCGGTGCCCGGCAGGACACCGATGATGTTGTCCGCGGGATACTCGACAACGGGCCCGGCGGCACCCTCCTCACACGTGTAGCCGCGCATTATGAACCGCTGCGTATCGACGAACGAGCGCGTCGGCAGGTACTCGTCCAGGCGTTCCATAATGTAGGGCTTCGCTTCCGTGAGGCATTCCTCCCGGAACACGAACCGTGACTTCGCCTCTCCACCCGGATACTCCGCCAGCGCCCGGACGTGCGCCATCACCGAGTCAGGCGAGATGGAGGATATGACATCGCGCACGACGCCCCGCACCGCGCGCTCGTCTGCGCGCGAGCGCCCGCTCACGTGAGCGGGAGGCGTGTTGTCGAACCACGACGCGACGTTGATGGACGCGGGAAGCGGGTACGCCATGTATGACTGAGTACGGAGCTCGTCCACGTACTCGGGCGCGCATGAAACAAGAACGGCGCCCTCATACTCCGACCAGACCACATCGCCCAGGCGGGACAGCCGCTCCACTGAAGTCCGCGGGTAGCTCAGAAAGAGGGTGTCCGTCGCGCGCGGTTCGGGCAATCTCCTGGCCACACGTCCGCGAGCACTGAGCCCGTCGCCGACCCGTTCGTCTCCCTCGACGATCATCTCGGCGAGACCCATGTGCCGCACGACCGCCCCGAGCTCCTCGACCGCCGACAGAGAGGCGCCGTCGGCCAGCCGCACGGCGTAGAGCTGACCCGCGATAGCCTGCGCGGAAGCGATTACGACGACGCATAGCGCCATCGTCGCGGCAAGAAGCGTCTTCGTGCTGGGCGTCTTCATGGTGAGCCTCCTCCAGCCGACGACACAGCCGACGCCTCAGCCGTCGGCGCGATCGACCTGTGGCGCGGGCCGGCGACCTCGCGCCGCCGACCCGTGCCGTTCTGGTACGCCCGAGAGGATTCGAACCTCCGACCCCTGGAACCGGAATCCAGTGCTCTATCCAACTGAGCTACGGGCGCTCTAGACGATCTCGATCAGCTCGTAATCTCGTGTCCCGAGCTCCAGCTCCTCCGCGTGCCTGAGCTGTACCGTCGGGTCGACGTCCGGATGCAGGTCTCTGAACTTGTCACTTCCGACACGGTAGCCGTCCGACAGCTCCGCGCCCGCCGCCGTCGGCGCCGCGTTCACGAGGTCGTAGGCCGCCTGGTCGACGGCCACCGGATCCAGCGACGTCACGACGCCTATGTCCGGGACGATCGGCGTCTTCTCTGTTCCGTAGCAGTCGCAGACCGGATGGACATCCGTAATGAAGTTGACGAAACCGGCCCTGCCGCGCTTCGATGCCACGACCGCTTTGGCGTATTCTACCATCTTCATCTGACAAGTCTCAGTCGATTCGTTCCACCGGATGCCGACCGATCTCGTCGGGCACACGGCTATGCACTCGGCGCAGCCGATGCATTTCCCATCGTCGATCTCCGCCGTCTCCCCTACCGTGATGGCGTCCTCCGGGCACCACGACACGCAAACGCCGCAGGCGGTGCAAGAGGGCTTCACGTACGGTCTCGTGGTCGAATGCATGTCCAGCTTGCCGGCCCTCGAGGCGCAGCCCATGCCCAGATTCTTGAGCGTCCCTCCGAAACCCGTCACCTCGTGGCCCTTGAAATGCGCGACCGAGAGAATAGCGTCGGCCTTGAGGAACTCCGGCCCTATGGCAGCGTTCTTGACGAAACGCCCGTCGACGGGAACGAGGACCTCCGTCGTTCCGCGCAGCCCACCGGCGATGACCACCGGCGCGCCCAGCGCCTGGTGCGTGAACCCGTGCTCCGCGGCGGCGCGCAGGTGCGATACGGTCTCGGCGCGCGATCCCCGGTAGAGCGTGTTCGTGTCGGTGAGAAACGGGCTGGCTCCCTGCCTCTGCAGCCAGGCGACCACCCTGCGCATGAACCTCGGTCGGACGTGTCCGGTGAGGCGGCTCTCGCCGAAGTGCATCTTGACGGCTACCAGCTCACCCGGCGCGACGATGCCCGAGAATCCGCTCTCGTCCAGAAGCGTCTCGAGCCTCGCCGCGATGTCGTCGGCTCCGCCTCCGCCGACCTTCAGGAAATGCACCTTGCTCTTGTTGATACCAGCCTCCCGTCGGATGCCCCGGCTCACGCCTTCGGACTCCCGGCTCCTGAAAGGGCGCGCCTCGCCACCACGGCGTAGGCCGTGCCCGATGCTGCTACAGCTACCACACACAGGACGAGGGCCGCGGGCTCCAGCGCGCGGACGTCGGCAACGAACACTATCACGACGAGCGCCAGTATCACGACGGCGACCTTGCCCGCCATCAGCGCCTGCGGAACGGACCCTGACCTCCGGGCTATCGCCACGCCGCCAAGCACGATGGCGACGTCACGGGCCACGACAAGGAGCAGCGCCCAGAGCGGGAACTCGCCCGTGAAGACCAGGAACAACAGGACCGCGGCCACCGCTATCTTGTCGGCCGCCGGGTCGAGTACCTTTCCCAGATCCGTGACGCGGCCCGTCCTGCGAGCCAGATACCCGTCCAGACCATCGCTCACGAACATCACGGCCATGGCCGCGAGCGCCCAGAACCTGTGGTCACCGGCCAGAAACACCAGCACCGCGGGCACGAGCACGATACGGACGAGCGTCACCAGGTTCGGCGGCGCGGCAATGTCGCGAAGAGCGGGCCGCGGGGCGTCTACCATCGTTCAGCGCTCCCTCACGCGTCCGGCCCAGTGCATCTTCTTCCCGAGGATCTCGTAGTACGAGTACTTGGAAACGTCGACCAGCACCGCACGTATCGCGGCGGTCCGTATCTCTGCGACGTCTCCTTCGGTCAGGCCGAAGGCGCGGTGGCCGTCGGTCGAGATCACCGTCATGTCGTCACACGAGATCATCTCCACCTCAACTACGGTGGAAGGAGGGATCACACACGGCCTCATACTGAGCGAGTGCGGACAGATCGGCGTCAGTATGATGGCCTCGACCCGGGGCATCACGACGGGCCCGCCCGCCGACACGGAGTGCGCCGTCGAGCCGGAGGGCGTCGCAAGGATCAGGCCGTCAGCGGCGTAGCGCGTTACGACCTCCCCGTCCACGCGCGCCTCGAACGACAGCATGCGCGAGTCCGCACCCTTGGATATCACGACGTCGTTCAAGGCCAGCACGGACCCCTTGTGCCCTCTGATGCTCACCTCCAGCATCATCCTGGCGCTCGAGGGGAGATCGTCGGGGTCCAGGCTCGTGAGGACATCGTCGAGGTCCTCCTCGGCGATCTGGGTCAGGAACCCCAGGCTCCCGAGATTGACGCCTATGACGGGCGTCTCGCGACCCGCGGCCGCGAGCAGGTGGACAGCGTGGAGGAGCGTGCCGTCGCCTCCGAAGGCGAAGACCAGCTCGGCCTTCTCCACGAGTTCCCCGGAGGAGACGCAGCGGACCGCCTCGGGGGCATGATCCCGTATGGCGTTGTCGGCGAGCACGTCGAGCCCGTGCCCGTCGCACCAGCCACGCACCGCGCTGATGGCCTCCCGCACGCCGTCCTTCGTGGGATTGGCCACGATGCCGACGGTCTTCATCGCCTCACGCCCTCCTTCGTTTGACCTCTTGCCCGGTCGCAAGCGCTCGCCCCTGCGCGACCACGTCCTCAAGAGCGAGCCCGCAGTCAGACAGCAGCTCCGATCTGGAACCGTGAGTCACGAACTCGTCGGGAAGCGCCATGATCCGCACGGCCACCTGCGAGGCGCCCTCCGAATGCAGAAGCTCGAGGACGGCCGCGCCGAACCCGCCCGCGGCCACGTTCTCCTCGAGCGTGATGACGCGCCGCGTTCTGAGCGCTTCCTCCATGATCAGCTTCCTGTCGAGCGGCTTCACGAACCGCGCGTTGACCACGGACGCGTCTATCCCCTCTGACGCCAGCTCCGCGGCTGCCCTTCGGGCCACGTCGACCATCGAACCGATGGCTACGAAACTGAGGTCGCCGCCCGGTCTCAGGAGTTCGCCCTTGCCGATGGGAACCGTCCCCGGTTCGAAGTCCATCGCTACACCCATACCCGCGCCGCGCGGGTACCTCACCGCCGTGGGGCCGTCGTCATACTCCAGCGCCGTGCGGACCATGGCCGCCAGCTCGTTCTCGTCCTTGGGGGACATCACCACGAGACCGGGAACTGCGCGAAGGAACGACAGGTCAAAGACGCCGTGGTGCGTCGGGCCGTCGTCCCCCACGATTCCGCCCCTGTCGATCATCAGTCTCACGGGAAGCCCCTGCAGACAGACGTCGTGGATCACCTGGTCGTAGGCCCGCTGGAGGAAGCTCGAGTACATGGCCACGACTGGCCTCATGCCCTGGGACGCAAGCCCGGCAGCGAAGGTCACCGCGTGCTGTTCGGCGATCCCGACATCGAAGAACCTCTCGGGGAACCGGCCGGCAAAATGCGCAAGACCTGTTCCGGCGGGCATGGCGGCCGTTATGGCGACCACGCGATCGTCACCCTCTGCCAGCGCGGTCAGCGTCCGCCCGAACGCCTCGGTGTACGACATGGCCGTCGGCTTCGCAGTCAGCGTCCCCGTTTCCTTCTCGAACGAGCCGATGCCGTGGAACCTGGACGCGTCGTCCTCGGCCGGCTGGTAGCCCCTGCCCTTCTGCGTTATCACGTGCACCAGGAGCGGGCCGTCGGTGATCTTGAGCCGTTCGAACGCCTCGATCAGGAGCTCGGTGTTGTGCCCGTCGAGCGGGCCGAAGTACTTGAACCCCATTTCCTCGAACAGCACGCCGGGAAC
>JBDRTQ010000286.1:0-6429 GCA_043823885.1 Candidatus Eiseniibacteriota bacterium
CGTTCTTCTGCTCGCGACGCTTCTGTTCGGCCGGAGCGTGCGAGGGATGCGCGGATTCCTTCTGATGTTCCAGCCCAGTGAGGTGGCGAAGCTCGTTCTCGTCATCTACCTGGCCGACGTGCTCGCCCGCCGGAAGGACGAGCTCTCGAGTTTCGTCCACGGGCTTCTTCCCAGGCTGGGGCTCGTGGCATGCGTCGTCGGGCTGATACTGCTTCAGCCCGACTTCGGCAGCGCGATCGCGGTAGTGACCCTGTCGCTCGTGCTGATGTTCCTCGGAGGAGCCAAGTTGTCGCACATCGGCGCCCTGGGGGCCGCGGCGATCCCGGGTGCCATCCTGGCCGTCAGGTTCGTGCCTCACATCACCGAGAGATGGGCCGTGTGGCGCGCTACCTACGACCTGACGCTCACTGGTGTCGACACGAAGGGCGCGGGGTACCAGATCTTCCAGTCGCTCGTGGCGCTGGGGTCCGGGGGCCTGTGGGGAAGGGGCATCGGGGGCAGTTTCCAGCGCGCGTTCATCCCCGACCCCTACACGGACTTCGCCTTCTCCATCTGGGGCGAGGAGGTCGGGTTCCTCGGCACGTTCGGGCTCATATGCGTGTTCGCGTTCTTCCTGATGCGCGGACTTCGGATAGCGAAGAGGGCGCCGGACCGCTACGGCCAGATCCTGGCGTCCGGCCTGACCGCGATGGTGACCATCTACGCGTTCATCAACATCGGGGTCGCGACCGCGCTCATCCCGACGACCGGGTTGCCGCTTCCGTTCATCAGCTACGGCGGCTCCTCGCTCATTGTCAACATGGTCGCCGTCGGCATTCTCCTGAACCTGTCGAAGCGTCCCGTGATGGTGGGAGGCTCGAGAGCTTCGCGGTCAGAGCTGGCGGGACGCTGGACGGCCCCGACGGCCGGAAATGAGAAGAGGTCGTGAGGGTGATGATAGCCGGAGGCGGTACGGGCGGCCACATCAGTCCGGGCATAGCCATAGCCGATGCGCTGGAGCGCTCGGCTCCGGATGCAGAGGTGTTCTTCATGGGGCGACGCGGTTCGATAGAGGAACGGCTGGTCGGGCGCACCGGACGGGGTTTCGTCGCGGTGCCGTCGATGGGGCTCCGGAGGAGCGCCGATATCAGGAACCTGTGCATGCCGTTCGTAGTGATCGCGGGTTTCGTGCGGGCGCTCTTGGTTCTCGCCTGCCGCCGTCCGGCCGTGGCCGTCGGCACCGGAGGATTCGTCAGCATGCCGCCCATACTCGCTGCGCGGACTCTTGGAATACCGGTCGTTCTGCAGGAGCAGAACTCCTACCCGGGGCTCGCGACACGCGTGCTCTCGCGGTGGGCGTCGTCCGTTCACACGAGCTTCGAGGAAACGGCAGCGCACCTGCCGCGGGCGCGAAAGATCGCGCTGTCCGGGAATCCGGTCAGGAGCGAGTTCGAGGCCACCGACCGCGGGCAGTCGAGAAGGAAGCTCGGTCTGGACCCGGATGCTGCGGTGGTCCTCTTCGTGGGCGGAAGCGGAGGAGCGCGTCGCATCAACGAGGCGGTAGCGAACGCGGCCGGCAGGCTCGCCGGGATGGGCGTCGAACTCGTCGTCCAGACTGGCTACGCGGACGTCGGCTCCGTAAGGGCGGCGTTGGCTGGTGCGGCGGTCAAGGCCATCGTCGAGCCCTTCTTCGACGATATGGCGACCGCCTACGCGGCGAGCGACCTGGTCGTGTCGAGGTCGGGAGCGACCGCGATAGCCGAGATAGAGACAGTGGGCAGGCCCTCGCTGCTCGTGCCTTACCCGCACGCGACCGAGGGGCACCAGATGAAGAACGCGCGCGCCGTGGAGGGTGCCGGTGCAGCGGTGGTCGTGCCCGACGATGAACTGACCGGCGAGAGGCTCGCCGACGAAGTTCTTGAGCTGCTGAATGACAGGACGCGGTTGGCACTCATGGCCCGGAGGGCCAGGGCGCTCGCGAGGCCCGACGCGGCTGAGCGGGTTGGCGAGGCGGTCCTGGCCCTCACCTTGAGCAGGAGAGAAGCACAGTGACCATGTTTGGCCGCGTGAAGCACGTGCATCTGGTGGGCATCGGCGGAGCCGGCATGAGCGGCATCGCCGAGGTGCTCCTGAACCTGCACTACGTCGTGTCGGGTTCGGACCTCAGGTGCAGCGAGACGACCGACCGGCTGACCTCGCTGGGCGCGCGCGTCCACTACGGCCACGACGCCGCGAACATCGAGGGAGCAGACGTCGTGGTGGTCTCGACCGCCGTGGCGAGAGACAACCCGGAGATACTGGCGGCGCGCGAGCGGCTCGTCCCGGTCATCCCGAGGGTGGAGATGCTGGCCGAGCTGATGAGGATGAAGTACTCGGTCGCCGTCGGCGGGACGCACGGCAAGACCACGACGACGTCGCTCATCTCCGCCGTTCTGCAGGCCGGCGGGCTCGACCCCACGGTCGTCGTCGGCGGGAAGATAAGCTCGATGGGCACCGGCGCGCGGCTCGGCGCGAGCGAGTACATGGTCGCTGAGGCGGACGAGAGCGACGGGTCCTTCCTGAAGCTGTCTCCGACTCTGGCCGTCGTCACGACGGTCGACGAGGAGCACCTCGACTACTACAGCGGGCTTTCAGAAATAAAGAGCGCGTTCACCAGGTTCGCGAACAGCGTGCCGTTCTACGGTTGCTCGATCGTCTGTCTGGACCAGCACAACATCCAGTCGATCATCGGCGACATCGAGCGGCGGGTCATCACATACGGGCTGGCCAGCCAGGCCGACGTGCAGGCCACCGGCGTGGCAGCGTCCGGCGAGCTGACGTCCTTCGGGGTCACGGCCGGGGGCGAGGAACTGGGGCGCGTCGAGATCACCATGCCGGGACTCCACAACGTATACAACTCGGTCGCCGCCGTGGCGGTCGGTCTTGAACTGGGTGTCTCCTTCGGAGACATCACCGAGGCCCTGAGGAGTTTCGAGGGGATCGCACGCAGGTTCGACGTAAGAGGGGAGGCAGACAATGTGCTTGTTCTGGATGACTACGGACACCACCCGGTCGAAATCGCAACAACGCTCTCAGCAGCCGCGGCCCGCTGGAATCGCAGACTCGTCGTCCTGTTCCAGCCGCACAGATACACACGTACGCAGAAGCTCCTGGAGGAGTTCGGGCGAAGCTTCTACGACGCAACGGTCCTCCTCGTAGCGGGCATCTACGCGGCGAGCGAGGAACCGATCCCCGGCGTCAGCGGCGCCAACATCGTCGAGGTGGCCCGTCGCCACGGCCACCGTGACGCGGACTACGTCGAGGAGCTGGGCGCGCTATACGAGCGCGCGATGACCGTCATCCAGCCGGGCGACGTGGTGGTCACACTCGGCGCCGGAGACATCTACAAGGTCGGAGAGCGGATCCTGGCGAGCCTCCGCAAGAGGGAGTCACTGGGGGACGCTTGAGGACGCTCGGACTGGCGACATGGGGTCCCCGCCTCGCGGCGGGAATCCGAACGGAGAGCGCGGTGGGAATCGACCCGATCACACTCGACACACTGACGAGGATGGCGCCCGGGCAGGTGCTGGCCGATGAGCCGATGGCCAGGCACACCTCGTTCGGTCTGGGCGGTCCGGCTGACTTGTTCGTCGAGCCACGGGACGCGGCGACGTTTCGGGAGTGCGCCGACTACCTGTCGAAGGCGGGCGTTCCCATGACTCTTCTGGGGCGGGGAACGAACATCCTGGTCAGGAGCGGCGGCATCGACGGAGCCGTGCTGACCGGAACCAGGGCGTTCGGAACGCTCTCCCGCACCGACGAGGCGGTCCGCGTCGGCGGCGGTGTGGGTCTGGCGCGGCTGCTCACGTTCTGCGCGGAGAACGGCCTCTCGGGGCTGGAGGGACTCTCGGGCATTCCGGGCAGCGCGGGGGGAGCGGTGGTCACGAACGCGGGTAGTTTCGGAGTGTCGATCGGGGACCGGCTGACGGGCATCACCGTGTCGAGTCCGGGCGGGCCGCCGTCGACGATCCCTCGCGAGAAGCTCCCGATGTCCTACCGCAAGACCGAGATCCAGAGTGGGCTCTTCATCGAGGAGGTCGAGCTGGCTCTCGACCGGGGCGATTCGGAAGACATCGTGGCGGCGCAAAGGGAGACGCTGGAGAAGAAGTGGAAGTCGCAGCCGAGCGGGATGAGGTGCGCGGGCTGCGTGTTCAAGAACCCGCCGACTGACGCGGCCGGAAGGCTCATCGACCAGGCCGGTCTGAAGGGCAAGAGGGTAGGCGGCGCCGTTGTCTCCGACCTGCACGCCAACTTCATTCTGAACGACAGGGGAGCCACGGCGGAAGACGTAGAGGACCTGATCGAGATCGTGCGTGAGCGCGTCGCCGAGGCGGCGGGCGTCACGCTCGAGCTCGAAGTCGAGATAATCGGGAGGCCGTAGGGACGATCCCTGCCGCCGGAAGCAACCGTCCACACGGACACGAGGACTCCAGAGTGTCGGGACTTCGCCTCAAGAACAAGAGCCGCGGAAGGAGCAGCTCGATTCTGCGCGCCACCGAGCGGGCACGCGCCACCGAGCGGGCACGCGACGCCGGGCGGGCACGCGCCACCGGGCGGGAACGCGACGCCGGGCGCGAGCGCGCGTCGAACCGCTCCGGGACGGCGCGACCCGCCGGGAAGGCGAGACGCTTCACGTTCCGCCTCCCGAGCCTCGAGTGGAACCCGAAGCGCGTAGCGATAGTCGTTTCCGCGCTCGTCCTCGTTGCCGGCATGACGCTGGTCATCTCCGGCGCCCTCGGGTGGGGACGGGGGGAGGAGCGGTTCCTCCTGTCGCGCTTCGAGGTGAGGGGCAACAGGGTCCTGACCGAGGAAGAGGTCCTGGAACTCTCGGGCGCGGTGATGGGTGGGAACCTCCTCGATGTCAGGATCTCCGCGCTGGAGGAGGCCGTCGCGAGCTCGCCTCGTGTCGACAGGGCCCAGGCAAGGCGGGTCCTCCCTGACCGCGTGGTTGTGACTTTGGACGAGAAGCGTCCGGTCGCGCTCGTGGCGGCCGGCGGTGGCAGGGTATTGGAGGTGACTGACGACGGTGAGGTCCTGCCGGTCGCGGCGCAGACCGCGTCGGTCGACCTGCCGGTCATTACCGGGGTGGTTGGGGACGTCGAACCGGGGATCGACACGCTCTCTCCGGAGCTCACTGACGCGCTCGCGCTTCTGCGGCGCGCGCAGGAGGTTTCGGAGGGGCTGTGGATGGACATTTCGGAAATCAGAATTGCGCCGGGATCGGGTCTGGTCATTTATACGGTAGCCGACGGGGCAGAGATCAGAGTTGGTTCCGGCGCTCTAGGTTCGAGCGACCTCGAGCGTCTGTGGCGGGTGTTGTGCGACATCCGCGACAGAGGTGGAGAGGCCGAGACGATAGATCTCAGATTCAAAGACCAGGTGATCGCAAGGCTTTCTTAGGCGCGCCTGTCGGGCGCGCCCGGGAGGGAGGTTCTCTCGTGAGAAGAGGTGAGATCCTTGTCGGTCTGGATCTCGGATCGAGCAGGATCAAGGTTGTCGTCGCTGACACCGCCGATCGCGAGCTGCCCGAGATCCTCGGAATAGGGGAGGCGGACTCCCTGGGGATAGAGGCGGGAGTCATCGTGAACATGGAGCGGGCCGCTCTCTCCATCCGTTCCGCGATAGAGGACGCGGAGGAGAGCTCGGACGTCGACGTCGGACGGGTTCTGGTCACGCTGGACGGGGAGCACATCAAGGGCATCGACAGCCGCGGAGTCGTGGCCGTCTCACGCACCGGAGGTGAGATAGCCAAGGCCGAGGTCAACGCGGTTCTCGAAGCGGCGAAGACGCTGGCCCTTCCCGTCGGCAGGACGATCCTCGACACCGAGGCGCAGGAGTTCTTCGTGGACGGTCAGCGCGGCATCCGGGACCCGATCGGGATGTCGGGCGTCCGTCTGGGTTCAAAGGTCCACATCGTCACGGCGTCGCAGCAGGCCGTTGACAACGTGGTCAGGGCGGTGCGGAGAGCGGGACTGAAACTTTCGGGCATGTCGTTCAAGTCGCTCGCGGCCGGAACGGCCGTGCTGTCCGAGGACGAGAGGGAGCTGGGGGTGCTTCTCGTCAATCTCGGCGCCGGAACCACCGGCCTCGCCCTGTATCACGGCGGGACGGTCAGGCACACGGGCGCCATCGGATGGGGCGCGGCCAGCGTCACGAGCGACATAGCCGTGGGCCTCCGAATGCCGATCGCCAAGGCCGAGCAGATCAAGCGAGACAGTGGGTCTGCCTGCGCGTCGCTGGCCGAGGACGGTGTCGTCGAGATCCCGACGGTCGGGGGCCACCCGCCGCGGGAGTGCTCGGGCCAGATACTGGCCGCCATCATCGAGCCGAGAATGCGCGAGATATTCGAGATGGTGATGAACGAGATGCGGAGCACGGACTACTGGGGGAGGATCCCGGCGGGAGTCGTGC
>JBDRTQ010000287.1:0-12721 GCA_043823885.1 Candidatus Eiseniibacteriota bacterium
GCTGGCGGACGGGCCCCCGTCTCAGACAGACGGCGGGGAGTCGCGAGGGACTCCGGAGGACTCTGCAGTAGCTAACCCAACAGCTGGGGAACCCCTTCTCCAGAGTCGGGTCGGGTTCCTCCCGCCGCACCACCTCCTTCCAGCTTCCTCCTGCTACAAGCGCGTCAGCCACAACGCGTCAGCCGCAGCCAGGTCGCCGCTCCTACACGACGGGCCTCGACTGTCAGTTCTCGGTGCGCTCCCGACGGAAGATCAGATGCTGTGGACAACTGGACCGACCCCCGCGCAAGAGCGCTCCGCCTATCCGAATCGCATGAAGCGTGCCAGTACCGGGTCCACAGCGTCCGCGAAGCCCCGACGGGGAGGACACGTAACTGTGCCAACGACGGGTAGTTAGAGTGCTTCCCGGACTCGCGCCGAATGTAGTGTTATAGGCTTTTCGGAGCGTCCACGACACCTTCGTACGGACCTGGTCCGCGAGGCGCGCCTATCCTGTTCGGATACACGAGGTTACGCGAACGTCACGATCACGACACGGGGTCGGGTTCCCGACGTCTTGACAGTGTGAACAGACGATCGGACTGTCGGCAGGCGGCGAGTGGTCGGGAAGAGAGCGGGCTGCGGTGGTTCGGGGACGCGGGGCCTGGCGCACCGCGAGAACGGCAGCGACGAGTGGTCCCGCCTGGGTGGACGTTCCATCTGTCTGGGGGGGCGTTCTTTGGGGGTGTCCGCTAATCGTCGCAGGCTGGCGCGAGGAACCTGTACGGCCGCCTCACTCCATCCCGTATTTCCTCATCTTGGTGTAGAGGCCCGTCCGTGACATGCCAAGAGATCGGGCGGCGTCGAGCTTGCTCACGGAGTGTCGCGCCAGCGCGTCCCGGATGCGACACTGCTCCAACGCTTCGACCTCGTCTTTGAGAGACAGCGCGTCTCCGGGCGCAGCCCTGCCGGAGGCCAGGATAGCCTCGCGCATGACAACGAGCTCTGGCCGAACCTGGTCGAGAGAGATGGGTTCACCTTCCGGGCACAGCGCGACACATCTGCGGACCTCGTTCTCCAGTTCGCGGACGTTGTTCCCTCTCCAATCATAGTGCTGGAACAGCTCCACGACCTCATCGGAGAAGCCCGGGATACTCTTGCCCTCAAGCTCCGCATACGTCGCGAGAAAGTGACGCATCAAAGGAACGATGTCGCAGGGTCGCTCCCGCAGCGGGGGGATCTCCACCGTGAACGCGCTCAGCCTGTAGAACAGGTCGCGTCGGAATCCGCCCTCGAGTACCTCGGCGTGGAGGTCCTTGTTGGTAGCCGATACGACCCTGGCGTTGCTCGTCCGGATGGCGCTGTCCCCCACCCGCCTGTACTCGCCGCTCTGCAGAAACCGCAGGAGCTTGACCTGTAGCTCGGGACTCATGTCGCCGATCTCGTCCAGGAAGAGGGTGCCGTTCGATGCGGACTCGATGAGTCCCGTGCGGTCGCGGTCCGCGTCGGTGAAGGCTCCCCGCACGTGCCCGAACAGCTCGCTCTCCTGCAGATGAGGTGGCACGGCGCCAGAGTTAAGAGCGACGAGACGACCGGTTCTCGAACTGCCGTCGTGGACCGCCCGGGCCAGAATGTCCTTGCCGACACCGGACTCGCCGAACATCAGAATGGGTATGGTGCTGTCGCACAAACGCGTGACGCTCGCCAGTATTCTCGCCGTTATCGGGTCCCGCGTGATGAACCCTCGGGGCAGATCGCAGACGGGGGATCCTCGCCTCGGGCCGCCCGACCGCTCGGATGGGCGCGGCAAGCCTGCGCGAAACGCATCTGCGAGCAGCCTCGCCGACGCGCCGAGGAACTCAACGTCCGACTCACTGAACGCGCCCGCGCCGTCGACGTTCAGCCGATCCGCATACAGAAGAAGAGTCCGGTCGGTCGCGGGGTCGGTCTCCGCCGGGATCAGCGCCACCGCGGCAAGCCGCCGCGCCATCGGTGCGTTGGGCCGCGCGCCCGCCGACACGAAAGGCCCGGAGAGACGACCGTCACCGACCGCCGAGCGGACAAGACGCCGCACCTCGGCCAAGCGCCTGCCGGGACGTCCGAAGGAAGTCACCACATACGGCTGCGCGTTCGCCACCTGCTGGAAGACCGCGACTCGGTCCGCCGACACCTCGTCTGCCACGGCCATCGCGAACCCGTGAAGGGCCGCCGGGTCCCCGTCGCTTGTTCGCAACAGGAGCGAGGCGTCCGCGAGCACGGAGTACCTGCTCGGCAGCAGCGCGGCGCTCTCGGCAAGCTCGGCGTCAAGCTCGCGCTGCAGGCTCGCGAGCTCCACCAGGCCGCTCTCGTCGGAGACCCGCTGGAGCTCGGGACGCGCCTTCTCCAACCAGACCCGACAGCGCTCGTCGTTCCCGGCGGAGTGAAGCGCCTTGGTTCTCTCGAGCGAACACCTGGCAACCCAGTAGTGAGCGCCTATCCCCTCGAAGAGCCGCTCCGCCGTGCAGAGCCTCGACTCGATGAAGTCCAGCACGTTCACGTCGATGCGGCCGGACAGGCGCATCCCGATTCCGTCCGTCAGAGCGGTCGTGGCGAGCGCGAACGGGTCCGCGCTCCGTGTCTGGACGCGTTCGGCCCGGGCAGAGAGTACCCTCGCGTCTGCGCGTTCGCCCTTCGCATAGGAGACGGCCGCAAGCACTCTCAGGGCGGCTCCCTCCTCAAGCCTGTCTCCGATCCTGCGGCAGAGGTCGAGGGCGGAGGTGCAGTCCCGTTCGGCGTCGTCGAGTCGCCCGAGCGCAAGGTATGCCTCGGCCCGCCGCCTGAGCACCTCGCCGACGACGTCGCTCATGGACGACAACCTGTGGGCGCACGCCAGAGCCTGGTCAAGCGCCCGCAGCGCTTCGTTGAACCGTCCCTGGTCCTTCTCGAGATCTCCGAGGAACTCGAAGGCGAGCGCCTCCGCGCGGCGGTATCCTTCCTTCTGGCTGGTGCGAAGCACGCGCGTGAGGTAGTCGCGCGCGCCACTCCAGTTGCGCCTGACCCGGCACAGGTTGCCCAGCGCCGACTCCACCGCGACTACGTCTCGAGCGGCGCCGAGGCGCGTGTAGATCTCCCACGCCTGTTTGAGGTTCTCCTCCGCCTCGCTCCACCGCGAAGACCTGTAGAGCGCCACGCCGAGGTTGTTCAGCCGGCGCGCGATGGCCGCCGGCCTTCCCAGTCTTCTGTCGATCTCGAGGGATCGCTCGAAGTAGTCGATGGCGGCGGAAAGATCCCCCGATCGCTTGGCCAGAATGCCCAGGTTGTTGTATGCCCCGGCGACTCCCTCTTCATTGCCCAGGCGCCTGTTGCACACGAGACAATCGATGAGGCAGTCCCTCGCGGCCGTCATGTTCCCGAGTTCCGCGTGTGCGGTGCCCAACGCCTTGCTGGCTTCTGCAAGCAGGGCGCTGTCCGGTTCCTTCCTGAGCACCGCGTACGCCCTCTCGGCCGCGCGCAGGGACTCCCTGAAACGGCCGCTCTTGTTCTCCGTCCTCGCCAGGATCACGTCTGCCTCAGCGGCGGAGACGTGGTCTTCGCCGCGGGCGGCAAGGGCGGCCACCTTCCCGGCGTGGTCTCTGGCCTCGTCGTGCCTGCCAAGACCGAGGCAGCACCGGGCCAGACCCGCGTACAGCGAAACGACCTCGGCGTCCGACAGCTGTGATCGCAGCGCATCGTCATCGACGCGCTTGAGATACTCCATCGCATCGGAGTAGCTGTCGGACTCCAGATAGAACTGACCCATGCGGAGGGCGGAAACGGCGGACTCGCGGGAGTTCGGACTCCCGTGTTCGCCCGGTCCTCTCTGGGCATTCAGGCCAGGTTTGATGTCTGGTCGCTTCCGAGCCAATCGCTTCCTCCCGTACAGAGATCAGCGCAAGCCGGAGATAAGGACCCACGACTGCAGGAGCAGTGCGAGCCGCATGCTCAGACTGATCTCCATCCGAGAAAGCACATCCTCGGATCCGCTGGTGTCTGCTCCCGTCCCCACACCACCGCCTTCGCCGAACGACTCCGCCACCGTGTGTCCTCTGACGGCGGACTTGTCCCAGTTGTCGTCGTCACCACCGTCGAGGCTCCCATCCGGGATCTCCGGATCGTCATCATCCTCGTCCGGATTGTGGGTATAACCCGTAGCGGTGACGTCAACTCGCGGGCGTTCGGGGCGCGAAAGCGCCGTGGGGCACATCAGAAGCAGGCCCAACGCAACGACCACAAGCAGGGCGAGCAATCTCCTCGCGCTCACGGTCATCCTCCTTGGGGGGCATTACGATCCGGTACCGGTCCGTTCAGCTTGAGCCTCGCCGCCTCCAAACCCGGAAGCCCGTCGAAGCGCCTGGCGACGAGCCAGCACAGCTACATGGTGGGGTTCTTACTGCAGAGTCCAACGGAAGAGTACTACATTCCGGCGCGATTGTCAATATCGCAGTCGGTCCGTGTCGGTCCGTGTCGGTCCGGCTTGCCGAAATCCGCCGGTGGCGAACAGTGGACTTCGCCTGTGACGACACCCGCGAGATGCAACGCGGCCCGGGGCGGACACCCCGGGCCACGTCGTCTGAGACAGGTACCTCCGGGCAGACGCCGCCGGAGGACTACTCTATCGCGTCTCCGTTGTAGAAGTAACTGTCCCCGCGATTCATGGGGCAGCAGACGCTGGTGACCACGCCCTCCGCCGCGAGTTCCTCTGCCGCCTCCGCGTAGACGTACTCGCGGTCGATCGAGTGCGTGCGGATGAGCACTCTGGGACTCATGGCCTCCAGCGTGTATACGTTGCCCTCGAGCAGCCGCTCGGGGTCATGGGCGTGGCAGCCCGTCACGTTGAGAAATGCCAGGTCGATCCCATCCGCGTATGGTGCGAGGTAGTCGATCTCGCTGAAGAACCCGTCTCGCTCGTCGTCCGCCCAGCCGGCGTGATCGCCGGCGTGATAGAGCCGCAGACCATCTACCTCTATGAAGAAACCGACGCCTCCATCGTTCACCTCGATGGCCCTGATCTTGAGACCGTCCAGTTCCGTGTATTCCCTCGGGCCGATGTACTCATAGTCGGGGCCGTCGTAGCCGCCTCCCCTGTACTGAGGCGTCAGCTCAGGCCTGAAGCCGTAGACGTACGTCACGTTGTCCAACTCGGTGCTCCACTCGTTGATCGTCGGATCGTAGTGGTCGCCGTGTTCGTGCGTGACGAAGACGTACAAGTTCTCGTCGGCGATCTCGGACGGGTCGATGTGGCCGTTGGCCATGCACGGCCTGGCGGGCGCCGCGACGGCTCCGGCGGACTGCAGAAGCTCCGACACGTCCGAGTGTCCGCACTTCCCGGCGTACTCGAGCGCCGTCATGCCGTCCGGCGGCTCGGCGTTGACGTCGGCCCCGTTCTCGATGAGGAGAGCCAAAACGCCGGCGTTCCCCCGCAGCGCCGCCCACCAGAGTATCCTGCGTCCGAACGTGTCGGCCGAGTTCGGATCGGCGCCGTGCTCAAGAAGAAGAGCGACCACGTCCGTGAGCCCTCCCTCCGTAGCGTTGAGGATCGCGGTCCAGCCCTGGTCGTTTCTCGCGGTCACGGAACTCCCAGCGTCGAGCAGGTACCCGACGGCCTCGATGTTACCGCCGCGTGCCGCGTACATGAGGGCGGTGTTCCCGTCGTAGGTACGGTCGTGTATGTCAGCCCCACCTTCGACGAGGAGTCTCATCGCCTCCGGCCCTGCGGGTCCGGCAGAGGCGCTCAGGAACGGCGTGAAGCCGGCCGCGTTTTTGGCGCCGGTGTCCGCTTCGCGCTTCAGAAGAAGCCGGATGCACTCCAGGTCACCGTCGTAGCTCGCGCCGTGAAGGGGCGTGCCCCCGGAGTTCGTTGCGGCGCGGATGTCTGCGCCACGTTCGATCAGGAAGCCCGCGATATCCGCGTTGCCGTTGTAGCAGGCGAAGTGCAGCGGCGTCATACCGTTGACGTCTGCGTGCGCCGGGTCGGCCCCCATCTCGACGAGGAACATCGTAAGGTCGAGGTGGCCGAAGATCGCGGCGACGTCGAGAGCGGTACTGTTTTCGTTGTCACCCGCGTCGATGGACGCTCCGCTGTCCAGCAGAAACCGGACCACATCGATGTGCCCCCCCCGTGGCCGCCGCGTGGATGGGCAGTTCGTTTCTCTCGTTCGGCACGGCCAGCTGAGCCGGGTCGCCGGACACGATCTCCTCGACCCGGGCCAGCTCCCCCTCCGCTGCGGCATCGTGAATGTCCGCCGCGACCGCCGTACCCGCGCTTATGAGCGAACACAGCGCCACCAACGCCAGGACAATCCTCATCGCGTTCTCCCCCTGATCCGCGACAGAACTGGTTCCCCGTAGGAAGAACCACACTGCGGCAACGACGTGTCTCCGGGCGGAATCGGCCGCGCAACGACGACGCCACTCACGACAACACGTCCTGTGTCTCTCGGAGATTAGACCGCAGTGAGACATGTCGCGTTGAAGGCGGCCTGCCGCCTCCCCACAGGGCCAACGAGTGGGTGCTGCCCATAGTTGAGTACTGCTTCACGAATGTGGCCTCACGATTCCTGCGAGACCACCGTTTCCGCCGATTCTCTCTTGACAATATGCTGGTCAACTAATACACTATTGGGTGCGTGGGTGACACGCGAATCGCCGCGGCCAATTCGAGTTCCCCTCGAGACACTGGCCGCTCCGGGCGGACCGTGTCGGGAGATTCATATCGCAGGCGTCGACAGTTTTATCAGGAAGGAGGGAGCGATCGATCCCTTTGCTCTGCTGGAGTTGTGTTGGCCTGTAACCTATCTCAGGAGGATCGAAATGAAGGTCGCTACCTTCGTTATCATCGCCCTGTTCGTTATGAGCTCAGTCGCGCTCGCCATGAACCCGACGAACGCCATGCCGATCAAGGCGGACCAGATCAACGACCCGGGCGAGCCCGACAGCCGTGAAGGCGGAGAGACCATCGCCGATGCATGGTTCATCTACGCCCTTCCTTTCAACGACACGGGCAACACGTGTGACAACATCAACGACTACGACGAGGTCTGCCCCTACACGGGCTCGCTGTCGCCGGACGTTGTTTATGCCTACGAGCCTGCTGCCGACATGTGCGTGAGCATCAGTCTCTGCAACTCGTTCTTCGACACGAAGGTCTACGTGTACGAGGACAATGTTGGCAACGTGCCGATCGACGGCTGCAACGACGACAACTACGACTGCGTGAATCCCCCGGTCTCCTACACGTCGTGGATTCCCTCGGTGCAGCTGCTCGCCGGGCATGTGTATTACATCGTGGTTGACGGCTACGGCAGCGGCTGTGGCGACTACGTCCTCGAGATGACCGAGGTCGACTGCCCGACCCCGTGCGACGTCATCTGCGTCGGCGCGCCTGAGGGCGAGCCCACGTGCTACGACGGCTACAACGACGTCTTCAACGGTGGCTGCAACTCCGATCCGGACATCTTCTCGATCGCTCCGGTCAGCGGCGGTTCCTACACGATCTGCGGCGAGAGCGGCGTCTACGCTTTCGATGGCTCGACCTACAGGGACACTGACTGGTACCAGATCTACCCGTGCGGTGGCGTGCCTATCACCATCACGGTCGAGGCCGAGTTTGGCGTCCTCGCCGGCTTCGTCAGTGGCATCGTTGACTGCGCGGCTCCGGCGTTCATCACCTACTTCACCGCTCCCGAGTGCACGCCGACATCGCTGACCGAGTACCTCCCGTACGGCCCCGTCGCGATCTTCGTGTCCACGAGCTCGTGGGATCCGGCGTTCACGTGCGGTGTCGAGTACTCGCTCACGATCGACGGCTACACCGAGCACTGCGATCCAACTCCGGTCGAGAGCACGACCTGGGGCACGATCAAGTCGCTCTACAGGTAGTCCTCAAGCAACACAATGCAGCAAGAGAGCGCCCCGCCAAGTGCGGGGCGCTCTTTCTACGTCCGGGCCACGCGCGCTCCCCCGCACTTCCCCACCGGCCCGCCCGCGCGACGCAGAGCTTCGGTTGCGCCATGCTGTCTTAAGCGGTAGCATGAACTGTCAGCTCATCGACAGCCGCTGGAGGGACCCTGAGAGTGAACAGCCTGCTCCTCTCCGCCATAGTCATCGTGTGGCTCGTCATCGCCTACCGCTGGTATGGCAGGATCATCGACCGCAGAGTGGTCCAGCCCGACGACGCCAACGAGCCGCCGGCCTGTTCGGAGTCCGACGGGAAGATCATAGGCTTTGGCGCCATGCTCACGGAGGGAGCCGTCGCGACTCTGGCCATCGTGTGCGTCGCGGCGGGGCTCAGGTGGACCGCCCCCGCGGGCGCGCCGTTGAGCTTCTTCGGAGTCCTCGGCGAGGGCGGACCCATCAAGGCCTACGGTGTGGGTTCCGGCGCAGTGACGGCGCCGGAAACCGTCCGGCCCGTCTCGAATCGAACACAGAAGTGAGTTGTTCGCGAAGTCGTATCACAATGCGGCACTGGGGCCGCGCAGGAAAGGAGCTGTGCAATGGGCGACAAGAAGGACAAGTTCCACGAGGGTGAGAAGGTCGAGAAGGCCGGGACCTACGTCTGCGAGATCTGCCACACGGAGGGCGGAGTCCACACTCACGAGTTCAAGAAGGGCGAGGAATTCCCGGTCTGCATGAACTGCGGAGACGCCACCCAGTGGAAGAAGGCTGAGGAAGAGGAGGAAGACGACGAAGACGACGACGAGGAAGACGAAGACGATGAGGACGACGACGAAGACGACGGAGGCGACGAAGACGAGGACGACGACCAGTAGCTCGCGCGACCACGCCCAGCGGGACCGATGTCCGCGCCGCCGCACGGGGCGCCGGACTCCCGACGCATTCAGGAGGTAGCGGAATGAACCCGCACAGAGCGGCTGCGCTGGCAACGGTCATCGCGGTGGTGGTGGTCGCAGGGTGCGCCGGCGAGCCGCAGGAGGACAGCGGATTGGCTACCAGGTTGGAACAGGCCGACCAGCTCTTCAAGAACAGGGAGTACAAACAGGCCGGGGTCCTGTTCGAGGAGATCGCGACCGAGGCGCAGGGCGACGACAACTCGGTCTTCGTGGAGGCCGCCTCCATGCGCGCGAGGAGCTATCTGATAGCGGAAGAGAAGCAGGAGGGCCGGGAGTGGCTGAGCCGCGCGGCCGCCGAGGCGACGAAGTCCGACCCCGCGGGTTGGTCGCGCTGTCTGGGTGTGCGCGGGCGGTTCGAGTGGAAGGACGGTGACAACGAGACCGCCACGAACACGTTCCGCGAGATGTTCGACTACTGCGGCAAGAAGGAGCTCTGGGAGCGCGCCGTCGACGCGGCTCACATGATCGCAATCACCGGCGACCAGACCGAGAAGTTCGACTGGTCGCGCAGGGGCATAGAGATGGCCGAGAAGGGCGGCATGGAAGGGTGGCTCGGCCCGCTCTGGAACAACCTCGGCAGGAACTACTACGACGCGGAGCGCTACGACGAGGCCCTCGACGCGCTGCTCAAGGCGCGGGAGTATCACTACAAGGGTGAGAACGACCTGCCGAAGCTCATCGCCGACTACTCGGTGGCCCACGTCACGATTAAGCTGGGGAATCTGGACGAGGCGAGGTCCGGGATGCCCGACTGGGATCCCAACCAGCGGAAGCAGAAGCAGGATCGCGTTGCTGAGGTGGCAGGATGACGACGGGCAGCGGACACGACGGAGCACACGGCGTGACCGGGGCGCAGGGTCTGGGCGCGAGGTCGGGCGCGTCCGAGTTCGTCAGGCACTGGAACCTGGACCCGGACGTGGCCTTCCTCAATCACGGGTCGTTCGGCGCGTGTCCCATACCCGTACTCGCGGCTCAGACGAAGCTGCGCGAGAGGATGGAGCGAGGTCCGGTGCAGTTCCTGCACCGCGACCTTGAGGACATGGCCGACGCCGCACGCTCCGAAGCAGCCCGGTTCGTGGGCGCAGACCCGGACGAGATCACTTTCGTGCCCAACGCCACGACGGGCGTCAATACCGTCTTGCGCTCTCTCGCTTTCGAACGGGGCGACGAGCTTCTCATCACATCACACGAGTACAACGCCTGCCGGAACGCCCTCGACTTCGTTGCAGCTCGCTCGGGCGCCAGGGTGGTCGTGGTAGACGTCCCCTTCCCTCTTCCTTCCGCGAACCTCGTCGTCGACACGGTCCTGGCGGGAGTGACCGACCGGACGCGTCTCGCGCTCGTCGACCACATCACGAGCCTGACCGGAATGGTGATGCCCGTAGCGAGGCTCGTGCGCGGTCTCGCCGAGCGCGGCGTCGACACGCTTGTCGATGGAGCACATGGTCCGGGAATGATCCCGCTCGACATCACCGTAATAGGCCCGGCCTACTACACGGGCAACTGCCACAAATGGCTGTGCACTCCCAAGGGAGCTGCGATACTCTACGTGCGCCGCGACCTGCAGCCCGGCATCCGGCCGCTGGCGATCAGCCACGGCGCTAACTCGACGCGGGACGACAGATCGCGCTTCCACCTCGAGTTCGGATGGACTGGGACGGACGACCCGACGGCGTACCTGTGCGTGCCGGAGTCCATCCGATTCATGGGGTCGCTGCTGCCGGGGGGCTGGCCCGAGCTGATGGAGCGCAACAGGAGTCTCGCGCTGGACGCACGGACTCTCCTGTGTGACGCGCTGGGTGTGGAGGAGCCCTGCCCAAGAGAGATGATAGGCACTCTGGCCAGCGTCCCGCTCGCGCCGGGGACCTTCCACTTCAGCACGACCGCGCTGGCCTTCGACGAGCTGGACACAGTGCTGCGAGAGGAGTACGGCTTCGAGGTCCCGGTCCTTGCGTACCCCGATGGTCCCGCCAGCATCATCCGCGTCGCCGCTCAGATCTACAACTCGATCGAGCAGTATGCCGCTCTCGCTGAGACATTGAAGATGCTCTTGAATCGTTGAGACGGGTCTGACCTTCCCCCCGCGCGCAGTTGGACGCGGCGAAGCCGCGTCGACTGTCTGAGCACGGGGGGAAGAGTCAGACCCGTTCTTCCACCTACTCCAGCTCCACCACCACCTCCGCCACATAGAGCAGCGACCGGTCTCGGTTCTCGATGTAGTTCTCGAGCATGAATTCGAGGTTGGTATGAACGATCTCGTCGTACACAGTCTCCCCGTTGGCCACGATGACGAGGTTCTGATCGAGCGCGACCATGTCCGGGTGCACCAGCACGCGGAACGCGCCGACGCGAGACGTCTCTACTTCGATCCGGTTCGCCGCGAAGTCGGCCCTGACGGCGGCAGACGGAACGTCACGCTTGAAGATGAAGTAGCCCGCGGGCTCCGGCAGCGCTCCCCTGAGGACCACCCTCGCTCCGTCCCTCAGCACGGTCATCTCGAACCGGTCTCCCCTCTCAACGGTGGCCTTCCATTCATCGAGGTCGGGAAGGCTGTCCATCCGCGCGTCGTCGGCCTTCACGATGACGTCGCCGGCCACGAGACCGATGTTGCGCGCGGGGTAGTCGCCGTCAGACAGGACTCCGACCCGGATGCCGGAGCCGTCGAAATCGTAGTCCGGCTGGAACCCGATCGTGATCCTGTCGTCCATGAACGCGACGTTGTGGTCAACGTGCCACGGCGAAGGCTCGTCGGTCGTGATGCGGTCGATGGCGAGCCACCTGCACTTCCCGAAGTCGGTCGAGCCGGCCTCCCACACTATCCGCGAGGGCAGAGGATCCCGCAGCTGACGCTCGAGGAAACGCGCGATGGCGGGCAACTCGCTCACGACGTCGTCGAAGTCGTGCTCGCCCGGGAGTTCCCTGTAATAGATGTCGGCGCCGGCCGCTCGCGCCATCGCGATCGACGGCGCCATCTTCCGCGAGGGATACAGCCTGTCGTCGAACGTGGTCGTCGCGAATACGGGGGTCGCGGCCATGTTCGGCGCGTATGTCGGCAGGTCACCGTCGAGACTGGCCACGCCCATGTGTCCGTTCAGGGCCACGAAGGCGGAGTAGTCGGTGGGAGCGAGCATCGCGTGGGCAAACCCGGCGGAGGCGCCGTCGGAGAAGCCCGCCATCCACACGCGGTCGTCGTCCACGTTGAACTCGCGCTTGACCGTACGAACGAGCGTCTTGATGTTCGCCATCCCGGCCTCGTCCCACCAGGTCGCCCCGGCCTGGCCGAACGGGAAGAGGGCGATCCAGCCCCTTTCAAGTGCCAGCGCACCCAACTCGTTCTCCGACACACTCCCTACGGGGTCGTCGTGGACCTCGGCCGCTCCAACGCCTCCGTGAAGGACCACAAGAAGTGGTGTCGGGACGGAATGGTCGTAGTCCCGCGGGACCAGCAGAACCCAGGGACGGTCGGTTCGGGCGCGGCAAACGCCGCGGACTCTAGGCGCCGCGCGACCTCCTGCCACGACGGCGCCTGGGCAAGGACCTCCCCCATCGCCGAGGCGCGCTCCCCGTCATCGGTGGCGGCCACGTGCGGGTCGACAGATTCCTCCCAGGCGGGGGCGGCGGCCGGCGCGTCCGACTAGAACACAACGACGCCCATCGACAGAAGTGCGGCATTCGAGAAGCGCATGACTCTCCTCCTGTAGCGATCTGGTTGTGAGACGAGTGCGGCTGGTTTCCGTGGTCAGGTCCGGTCGCCCGGGAAGCTCCGCTCATGCGCGAGGAAGAGCACTCCTTCAGCGTCCCTGGAGGTTCCGGACTCGGAACGTGTCACACGCGTGCCTGAGCTTGTTCCTCACGATCCTGTTGTGCTCGCGGTT
>JBDRTQ010000288.1:0-2772 GCA_043823885.1 Candidatus Eiseniibacteriota bacterium
GATCATCAGGTTCTCGTAGGTCTTTCCGAGGAGCACCATCGACGCGGTGGTGATGGTGTTCAGCACGAGCTTCGTGGCCGTTCCCGCCTTCATTCGTGTCGAGCCCGTGACGACCTCGGGACCCGTCAGCGGCGTGATGACCACGTCGACGGGCACCGAGCCTTCCGCCACGGGCGTGCAGCACAGAAAGACCGTAGCGGCGCCCGCCCGAACGGCCTCCTCCAGAGCGCCCTGAACGTAGGGCGTCCCTCCGCTCGTCGCGATGCCCATCACGACGTCGTCCGGGCCGACGTTCCTCTCGAGCAGGTCGAGGCTCCCAGCGCCGCGTTCGTCCTCGGCGCCCTCTCTGGCGCGCACGAGGGCGTCGTAGCCGCCGGCGACCACGCCCTGGATCATCCCGGGGTCGGTCCCGAAGGTCGGCGGACACTCGGCGGCATCCAGCACGCCCAGACGTCCGCTCGTCCCGGCGCCCACGTAGATGAGTCGCCCGCCACGCCGGAGCCTGGCCACTACCAGCTCGACGGCCGCGGCGATGCTGTCCCTCTCGCGGGCCACGGAGGCCGCGACGGTCGCGTCCTCGGCGTTGATGAGTTCGACAAGCTCACTCGCACTCATCGTGTCGATGTTGACGGAACGCGGATTCCGCTGCTCGGTGAGAACGGAGTCCGCGCCGCTCATGTCACGCTCGGGAGGACGCCACGCCACGCGGTCAGGCTTCTTCGTCACCGCCGCCCTCCGGATCGCGCCACAGGTCAGGGGGGCGGTCGTCGTCCCCGTGCTCCGGCGGGCGGGTGTCGTCCCCGTGCTCGGGCAACGCCCCGGCCGGCGCCACAGAAGGCCCTGCGAGTTCACCGTACATCAGGGTCCAGAGCGAGTGGTCGTACGTGCTGAACGCTGAGGCGGCCAGAATGAGCGCCACTATCCCCACCGGTATGCCCATCGCGAGGCCCACCACCGGATTCGCGACCCCTATGAGGACAAAGGGTATCGCCATCGCGAGCAGCGCGATCAGCAGGCCAAGGAAGAACGCCATCGCGGAGGCGAACGACACGAGCCACATCAGCAGCGACTGCCAGAAGTAGGACCTGGTCAGCGCCCACCCGGCGAAGAGCGCGTCCGCCACGCCTCTCCCGCCGATCACGTAGGCGCGCTCGGCGTATATGACGGTGAACGCGAGAAGGAACAGGAAGACGAGATAGGGAATGAAGAGAATGGCCCCGATCAGGACCGCGATGGCTATCCCCGCGGCGCCGCCTATGAGCGGGAGCACGACGGCGAGAACACACACGGTCGTCATCACCAGGAATGCCAGGAGCGCGATGAACGCGATCCCGAGCATGCCCCAGAACGCCTTGAGCCCGGCGCGCCACCCGTCTTCGAACCGGATGGTCTCACCGGCGTCGGCGCGACTGATGCACGAGAGCAGCGCTCCCTTCGAGATCAGACTCATCACCAGGAGGACCAGCCAGAGGAGCACGAGGCCCATGATGATGACCACCATCACTCCGGCGTGCGACAAGAAGAAGCTCTTGATCTCGTCGACTCCGTGCTCGCCTATGTTCCCGTAGTTCCCGCCGCCGCCACCGCCCGAGCCGGCAAAGAAGCCGAAGAACCACAGGAACTTGTGGTCCCAGACCATCCGGGCCGATCGCGTCACGATCCCCCAGTAGTCGATGTTCCGTGCTGCCGTCATGGCCTTCTCCCCTCGTTGTTGTGGTTCCGCCGGTGGTGGTCCCGCCGGTGGTGGTCCCACCCGTGGTGCCGCGTCACGCGCCTCTGTAGACGAGGAAGAGGCAGAGAAGGTAGACAGGGACCATCAGAGCCAACATCGTTCTGGCGATCGCCCTGCCCGCGCGGTGAGATCTGCTGAGGATCCCCACCAGAACGAACAGCGTGAGCACGAACGCGCCTGCAACACTTACGAGGTTGGACGGTGAAATATTCGTCCAGGCCGACTCCGAGAACCTCAATGCCATCAGCGGCGCGCCGACAGCGAACACGAGGATGTTGACGGTGTTGCTGCCCAGGAGCGTCCCGATTGCCATGTCCTCCAGCTTCGACCTCTTGACGGCGGCGTACGCCACGGAGACCTCGGGCATGGATGTGGCGACGGCGACAAGAAGCGTCCCGACGAACGTCTGCCCCAGCCTCATGCCCCCGGGGAACTCGTACAGCGCGATCCCGTTGGCGCCGCTCGCGATCATGAACCCGCCGGCGACGACCACCGCCGAGAGCGCCAGGAACCGCATGACGATGCCGGATGTGCTGCCGGCGACCTCGCGGGGCGCCGCAGCCGGCCTCCCCCCCGTCCGCACGACCCGGGGGGACACGGCGTCGAACAGAAAGACGGCAAGGATGGGCACGCTGAAGAGAAGCGTCGTCAGCAACGGGGACGCGATGCGCGGTCCGAAGACGACGCCCAGGCCGGCAAGGAACGTAAGAGCGAGCAGGTAGAGGCAGGTCTTCGTGTAACGCGTCCTGTCGACGTTGTGCAGAAACGCGCCCGCCACCAGCAGCTCGAGAACTACGATGCTCGTTATGTTGAAGTTGTTGCTGCCGAGGATGTTCCCGAAAGCCAGATCCGGGGCCCGTTCCTTGAGCATCGCCACCAGCGTCACCGACAACTCAGGAAGAGAGGTGACGATAGAGAGCACGAAGAGGCCTATGGCCGTCGCGCTTATGCCGAGCTTGCCCGCGAGCCTGTTTCCCACATCCGGCAGACGGCCACCGCCGAACCAGACGGCGACCGCTCCGACGGCGAAGAGCGCTACG
>JBDRTQ010000289.1:0-2639 GCA_043823885.1 Candidatus Eiseniibacteriota bacterium
GCACACGGTGACCGTGACAGCGCGGGACGCGGAGAACGTGGCGACCGTGACGCTGGGGATGGTGATCGACGCGAACAACCCTGCGACGGCGATCCGCCAGTTCGACGACCCCGTCGACGACGACCACGGGCCCAACCAGACGACCGCGAGCGGCGGCCACGTCGACGGCCTCTACTACGAGTCCCCGACCAACCAGGTGTTCCCCACGGGCGCGTTCGACATCACGCGCGTGGAGATCTTCGCCGACGGGAACAAGATCGTCTTCCGAACTCACATCACCGAGCTGGCCAACCACCAGGACGCGTCGTCGGCCAACTGGGGAGCCCCACAGCCGAGCGCGCAGACCTGCGACAACCCGTATCGGACCGACCTCAACCTCCAGAAGCTGGATATATACATCGATGCAAGAGAGGGTGAGGGCGCGACGAGCGGTTTTCCGAACCGGTACGTCGACATCGCCGCCGTCGACGCCTGGGACTACGGGATAGCGGTCGAGGGCTGGGGCAAGTGGTTCGTGGACTCCAACGGTTCAAACTCATCAGCGAGTTGGGAGCTCCACAAGAACGACAGCGATATCTCGATGTGCGACGACTACTTCGAGAACTACATCGACGTCAGCGTCGACCGCACTCTGCTGGGTCTGCCTGACGACACCGGCGACAACCGCGCCATCGACTTCTGGGACATCATCGTCTGCCTGTCCTCACACGACGGCGAAACGAACGACCAGAACCTCGGGGGCATTCGCTGGGTCAACGCCACCACCAGCGAGTGGCAGGTAGGAGGAGGCCGGGACAGCGAAGGCGGGAGGGACAGGGACGCGAACGTGATGGACGTCGCGACCTCGCCCGGCGTCGGACACGAACCCGGTCGCACGCAGGAAGAGATGCTGGACTACACGACGGCCGAGGCCGAGCAGAGATTCGACAACAACAAGGTGGCGTGCGTGCTCGAGGCGAGCTTCGCCGTCGATACCTCGCCGCCGGTCATCCACGATTTCGCCGGCGACCCCGAGCTCCAGTTCATTCCATGGGTCGCGCTTGAAGGCGCGCCCGCGGTCATGTGGACGACCATCACCGACGTAACGGGCATAGAGGTCGCGCGTTTCCACTGGCAGCCGGTGGGCATACCGTCCCTTCGGGACTCAGTGGACATGGTCAATCTGATCGGTGACATATGGGCCGCGGACATCGCGCGGTCGGACGTCACGGCCAATACGAACATCGTTGGCCTCAACAAGGTCGGCAACGGACGCGTTCTCGAGGCATGGGTGTACGCGGTCGATTCGTCCGACAGCGCGAACGCCATAGGCACGCCGCCCGTGACGTTCGGCGTTCTGGAGCCGTGGCGCGGCAGTCAGACGCTGTCGGTACCGGACACGCTCCACCCGGATGAAGAACGGCTTCTGGTGTTCCAGGACGGCAGCGCGCTGACCTTGGAAGGAAGCGACCTTCCCGGCGCCGGCGGCGAGATCGATTTCACGATAGCACCAATTCCCGAGAGCCTCGTCGACGTCGCGAACATCCGCGACGACATGGAATTCGTCGGTGTGGCCAGAGACCTGACCGCGCGGCGAGACGAAAGAGCCGTCGTGTCGTTCCCGGGGAAGCCTGGCTTCACACTTCACTACCCGCAGTACGACGTCGGAGGCCTCGACGAAGAGAACTTCGGCATGTTCGGCTGGGTGCCCGAGACCGAGCGGTGGATCCTCAAGGGTGGCGCTGGCAATCCATCGGGCAACGTCGTGACGGGAGAGATCCTCGATGCTGGAACCTACGGCGTTTTCTACTGGGAGTCGCTTGACGTCGGCGGTTCCGACGGCCTGTCCGGGGTCATGGTCGAGCCGAACCCGTTCTCACCGAACGGCGACGGGCTCTACGAAGAGGCGATCGTCACCTTCTTCCTCGGTCGTGAGGCCGACTACGTCAACATCGAGTTCTACGATCTGGCTGGCAGGCTGGCGCGCAGGATCGTGTTCCAGGGACCGACCGACTACACCGGGCGGACCCCGATCACCGAGTACTGGGACGGAACGGATGGGAACGGCAACGTGGTGCCCTACGGCATCTACGTGATGCGCATGGAAGCGAAGTTCAAGACCGAACCGACTTTCGAGCGAGTGAACATACCCGTGGTTATCATCAAGTAGCAAGGACCTGTCTATGCTGAGGCTCATTGCAGGAACGGCCGTCGCTGTTCTCCTTCTGGCTGGGGTGGTTCAGGCGAACTTCCTCGAGACCGAGCTCGGAGCGCGAGCGATGGGTATGGGCGGCGCCTTCGTGGCAGTCGCCGACGACGTCACGGCGCTGCACTGGAACCCGGCGGGCCTTGCCGGGACGCACGGGGTCCAGCTCTTCGGGATGAGGACGAGCGTCTACAGCGTAGACGGTCTGTCCGAAGACGCCGCGCTCGTGTCGTACGGAACGGGAAGCATGGGATACGGCGTGGGGTGGATGAGAACGGGGGCGGAGGACCTCTACAGCGAGGACACGCTGATAGCCGGGTACGGCACGGAGACCCCGATCGACGGTCTGGCCGCCGGCGTCACGCTCAAGCGCTTCTCCGTTGAAGCGCCCGGGTACGAATACTACAACGATCCGGCCTTCGTGTCTGGCGGCGACGACGCGTACTCTGCGGAC
>JBDRTQ010000290.1:0-4793 GCA_043823885.1 Candidatus Eiseniibacteriota bacterium
TTTCCCGCATCTTCATGGTCGACAAGTTCATCGTCTTCGTCACGAGCGTCGTCACGGGCCAGCTGAGCCCGTTCCTCTGGTCGCACCTGCAGGAATACCAGAGACACAGGGTCCTCGCGTTCCTCAACCCGGAGAAGTACCGTTTCAGCACGGGCTACCAGCTGATACAATCGAAGATAGCGATCGGGTCGGGTTCGGCGATGGGAAAGGGCTTCCTGCAGGGCACGCAGAAGAACTTCGCGTTCCTGCCGGAGCAGCACACGGACTTCATCTTCTCCGTCCTTGCCGAAGAGTTCGGGTTCGTCGGCTGTTTCGTGGTCCTGTCACTGTATCTCTTTCTGGTCGTGCGGATGTTCCGACTGGCGGGGACCGTGAGGAACCGATTCGCCGGACTTGTGATCGTGGGCATTGCGAGCGCCCTTTTCCTGCAGTCGACGATCAACATCGGTGTGACTCTGGGGCTGTCTCCCGTCACGGGAATGACACTGCCGCTTCTTAGCTACGGGGGATCTTCGCTTCTGGTCACGCTAGCTTCCGTCGGTATCGTTCTCGGTATGGGCCTGAGACGAATGGAGTACTGACCTCGTGAGACCTATCCTGCTGCAACTCGGTGCGCTCCCCATCAGAAGCTACGGGCTCCTCATCGCCGTGGCTTTCATGGTGGGCATCTGGATCGCGCGCAGGCGAGCCGTGAGAATCGGATACGATCCCGACATCGTCATCGACCTGTCCGTGATCGTGATCCTCGTGTCCATTCTCGGCGCGCGGCTGGCGTACGTGTTCGTCCGATGGAACTACTATCAGCACGACCTCGCCGGGATCTTCCAGATATGGGAGGGAGGGCTCGCGCTCTACGGCGGTATGGTCGCCGGTGCCCTGGCGGGGCTCTGGTTCTTCAGGCGCAGGGGCATCGACATGTGGGCGGGCGCAGACCTGATGGCGCCGTCGCTCGCAATGGGCGTCGCGATAGGACGCGTGGGCTGCTTCCTGAACGGCTGCTGCTTCGGCAACGCGTGCGAGTACCCCTGGGGCGTCGTCTTCGGTGGGAGTTCCCTCGCGGGCATGCAGTTTCCCGGCGTGCACCTCCATCCCACGCAGATCTACGAGTCGCTTCTGGCGCTCGTGGTGTTCTTCGTGCTCCTGGCCATCGACCGCAGGAAGCCATTCGAGGGATTCCTGCTGTGGCTGTTCGTTATCCTGCTGTCGGCCTACAGGTTCCTCATCGACCCGATCAGGCATTACGACACCGAGTCCATCGCCTTCCGGAGCGGCTCCGTCGCCCTGACGAACAACCAGGTCGTCGGCGTGCTGCTCGTACTGCTGTCCGTCGGTTTCATGATCTACCTCTCGCGCCGAAAGGCCCCCACCACGCGAATCCCCTGAGGGAAAGCTCCGTGCGCCCTGAACGGTCCAGGTCGCGCTCGGTCGGGCACCCCGGGAAGGTCCTGATTGCGGCGAGGGACGCGGTCATGACGTTCCTGTTCCCGGACAGGTGCGTGGCATGCGGCACGCCACTCGACGCCTCACGACGGCACCTCTGTTCCGTGTGCGAGTCCGGACTGCTCGCTCGCGACGGCTCGCTCGCGCTGCCGGCGCTCGGCGGCGCGCCCGGCTGCCCGCGGACGGGCGGTCGGGCGTTCTACGCTCTCGAGTTCGAGGGTGTGACGCGCGCGATGGTCCACGCGCTCAAATACGACGGCAGAACCTCGCTCGCGGCCACCCTCGCCGCCATCGCTGTTCCCGCGGCACTCAGCGCGTGCGACGCGCCGCCGGACATCGTCACGCCGGTTCCGCTTCACCCGCTACGCCTCCGGGAAAGAGGGTTCAACCAGAGCGATCTCCTTGCAGCCCGGCTGGCGAGCGGCATGAACGTGCCCGTTCGGACGACACTCGTGAGAGTGCGGAGCACGCCTCCCCAGGCGCGCCTGCCCAGGCGTGAACGGCTCGCGATGCCGCCCTCGGCCTTCCGCGCGCCCGCGGGGGGCGCGGACCTCGGCCGCGTTCTGCTCGTGGACGACGTCGTGACCACCGGGGCGACCCTCGCGGCGGCCTCGCTGGCCCTCCTCGGGGCCGGAGCGGCGGAGGTGATCTGCTTCGCGCTGGCCGGTACTCCGTCGAGAGCGCCCGCCGGGCGCACCTCGCCGAAAGCGGTTGACTGTGCCGTGGGCGAGCACTAGAATCCGGAGTTCGGGCGAAGAGCCAAGAGCGCACTTAATGAACAGCCAGGTGGGAGGTTGAGATGAAGGTAGCGGTCCTCACCGGTGGCGGAGACTGCCCCGGGCTGAACGCCGTCATCAGGGCCATCGTACGGCGCACCATGGGGAAGTATGGGGGGGAGGTCGTCGGGTTCCGTTACGGCTGGGCCGGTGTCATCGACAACAATCAGATGCCGCTCGGTCTCGAGCAGGTCTCGGGGATCCTCCCGCGAGGGGGGACCATCCTCGGAACGTCGCGAACGAATCCGTACAGGGTCGAAGGTGGGTTCGAGTCGATCAGGGAGACCGTCGACAAGGAGAAGCTCGACGGTCTGATCGCGATCGGCGGTGAGGACACCCTGGGTGTTGCCTACAAGCTCTACCGGGAAGGCCTCCCGATCGTCGGTGTGCCAAAGACCATCGACAACGACATCAACGGCACGGACTTCACGTTCGGCTTTGACACGGCCGTTCACATCGCGACCGAGGCCATCGACCGGCTGCACACCACGGCCGAATCGCACAACCGCGTCGTCGTGGTCGAGGTGATGGGACGGCACACCGGCTGGATCGCCGTGAAGGCGGGAATAGCCGGGGGAGCGGACCTCATCCTCATTCCGGAGATCCCGTTCAAGATGCAGGACGTCTTCGACACTATCAAGAAGCGGCACGCCCGCGGAAAGAACTTCAGTATCGTCGTGGTGGCCGAGGGGGCGAAGCTGCCCGGCATCGAACACGAGCGGAACGAGGACGAAGGGGAACTCGTTCTGCAGCAGGAGAGCACAGACGCCTTCGGCCACGTGCGGCTGGGTGGCATCGGCAACGAGCTCGCCAAGATCATAGAGCAGGAGACGGGTTTCGAGACGAGGGTCACCGTGCTCGGCTACACGCAGCGTGGCGGGACGCCGACCGCGTTCGACCGCGTGCTCGGCACTCGGTTCGGCGTGGTGGCGGCGGATCTCGTCCACGCGAAGGAATTCGGCAAGATGGTCAGTCTCCACGGCGACAAGGTGATCCCGATCGAGATGTCCCACGCCATCGAACGCCTGAAGGTGGTCGATACGGAGCTTTACGAGGTGGCCAGGACCTTCTTCGGGTAGTCCGTCAGGGAGACGTGAGCGGGCGGGGAACGCTCGACGCGCAGCCGAGTCGAAGCGAGCCGGTGCCTCGGCGGACCGGCGCGCGGGAACGGAGACACAATGGCACTCTTGACTAACAACGACCTGATGGTGCCGGCCAGAGCCGGCGGTTACGCCGTAGGCGCGTTCAACACGAGCAATCTGGAAACAACGAGGGCGATATTCGAGGCCGCCGCGGAGCTCAGGTCTCCCGTCATCGTCGCGACGTCGCAGTCGGCGATCACATACGCGGGCTACGACAACATACGATGCATGGTCGAGAACATGTCGGAGGCCACCGGTGTGCCGGCGTCGCTTCATCTCGATCACGGGACGGACCCCGCTGTGATAGAGCAGTGCCTCGAGCACGGGTGGACGTCCATAATGATCGACGGGTCGCACCTGCCCTTCGAGGAGAACATCGCGGCGACGAAGAGGGTCGTCGAGATGTGCCGCCCGCACGGAGTATCCGTCGAGGGAGAGCTGGGACGGCTGATGGGAGTGGAGGACGAGATCTCCGTTTCGGCCGACCAGGCCATCTATACCGACCCGGACCAGGCGGTGCAGTTCGTGGAGCAGAGCGGCTGCGACTCCCTGGCGATAGCCATAGGGACATCGCACGGAGCCTACAAGTTCAAGGCGCAGCCCAAGCTCGCTATCGAGCGTCTGCGACAGATCGCGGCGACGGTCGACGTTCCGCTCGTGCTGCACGGGGCGTCCGCCGTGCCGCCGGACGTGCTCGAGCTGGCCACTCGCTACGGGGCCCAGCTGCCCGGCGCGAAGGGCGTTCCGCCCGAGAGCATCCGGGAGGCCATCGGCGGCGGGATATCCAAGGTCAACATCGACACCGATCTCAGGCTCGCTTTCACGGGCCGTGTGCGGCAGGTCCTGGCGGAGAGCCCGGAAGTGTTCGACCCGCGGAAGATAATGTCCGCGGCGATCGACGGAATGAAGGACGTCATCAGATCGAAGATCGAGCTGTTCGGCTCGGGCGGGAAGGTTTAGGAGGAGACATGGGGTTCAAGTTCGCGATCAACGGTTTCGGGAGGATCGGCAGGCTCGTTCTGCGCGTGGCGTCGGAGATGGAGGGGTTCGATTGCGTGGCGGTGAACGACCTCACGGACGCGGGAACGATGGCGCACCTCCTGAAGTACGACTCGGTGCACGGCAAGTTCGCCGCGGAGATCTCGCACGACGACCGTTCGATAACCGTGAACGGCGACAAGTTCGCGTTCCACTCCGAGCGCGACCCCGCCAATTTGCCGTGGAGAGAACTCGGCGTCGACGTGGTCATCGAATCGACTGGACACTTCAGGGACAGGCCCGGGGCGAGCAAGCACCTGACCGCCGGGGCGCGCAAGGTGATGATCTCGGCCCCCGCCAAGGACCCCGACGTGATGATAGTCATGGGTGTGAACGACCAGGACTACGATCAGGCCAAACACCACATCATCTCGACCGCGTCCTGCACGACCAACTG
>JBDRTQ010000291.1:0-4175 GCA_043823885.1 Candidatus Eiseniibacteriota bacterium
ACCACGTCCTTCTTGTCGCCGGGAATGCCCGTTCCGGTGTCCTCCACAACGAAGGCGGCACCGTAAGCCGCACCGCCCGAGAGCCCGCGCTCCGCGAAGGCGCCCTTGGGGACGAGCAGCAGCCGGACCCTCCCCTTGCCCTCGACAGCCTCGAGAGCGTTGATCGTGAGATTGAGCAGCGCCCGCCGTATCTGCTCCGCGTTGACCACTCCCTCTATCTCGTGGGTCGCATCGACGACAAGCTCCGTCGTCGGAGTCATCGCGGGGTGCCGGCGGGCAAGCTCGGCGACCTCGCGAAGGAGCGCGTCGAGCCGCACGCTCTCGCGCTCGCCCGACTCCATTCTGCCGTACTGAAGCACATCCTGAAGCAGCGTGTTGAGCCTGTCGGCCTCGCGCGACACGAGTTCCATGAGCCTGACCTCGTCGCCCTTCGGCTCGATCGTCTCTTTCAGGAGGTCGATGGACCCCCTTATCGCGTACAACGGATTCCGTATCTCGTGCGCGACGCCGGCGGCGAACTCGCCCAGCGCGGACAGCCGATCGTCGTGGCGAAGCCGTTCCTCCATGTGACGGGCCTCCGTCAGGTCCTGGAAGATGGCGATCACGCCTCTGTCTTCGCCCCCTCCTCCGCGCAGTATCGAGGTCGACAGGCCGACGGGCGTGCTGCCGCCGTCCCTGCGCTTGACGAAGAACTCCACTCTCGCTTCCGGACGGCCCGCGTCAAGCGCGGCGGATATCCGGTCGCAGAAGGCAGGCACGTCGGCGAACACGAGCCTGTATTCACACCCCCTCGTCCCCTCTTCGGAGACACCGAGGATCTTCCCTCCGGCCCTGTTCAGGTAGGCGACGGAGCCGGCGCTGTCGATGATCGCGAGCCCGCTGCTGATGCCGTCGAGGATCTCAGCGATCCTCAGTTCGGCAGTGTCCAGTTCCGAGCGCGTGACCTCGAGCTTTTCCTCGCTCTCCCCCGCCTTCCGCGCGAGATGCCCCTCGAGCAGCGCGACCAGCAACAGAGAGATCAACAGTATGATGATCTCGGCGACGGCGCCCGACTCGAGCAGGTGGCTCAGAGACGACGGGGCGGTCGCGGCCAGAAGTATGTGACCGGCCGCCGCCCCGCCGGCCACGGCGAGGCCTCCGATGAGGCCGAGCCTTCCGGCGGCTACGATAACGGGAAGAAAATAAAGGAGCTTGAACGGGCTGGCGAGCCCCCCCGAGAAGTAGGCAAGAACCGTAATGAAGACCACGTCCGCCGCGCATTGAACAAGCAGGAGCAGGCGAGGATGCGCCCCCGTCGCGTTCCAGAGCAGGTACACCACTGAGAGAGCCCCGGCTATGATGCCCAGGATCACGACCGCGGGGCGCGCCACGCTCGAGCCGGCAATCAGGGTGGTCAGAACGACTGCAACGGCCACGAGCAGTCTCGCGACGATGACCGTTCTGGTCCGCGGGAAGTTCTCTCTCACCAAGTGATCCTCCGGTAGCCTGCGGAGCGGACTACGACCCGGGCTCGGCCGTCGTTCGGAGCGAGTCGGCCGTCGACGCAACGCCTGCCCCCACCGTCGCCTCGCCCCTCAGCTTCTCGAGTGTCACCGGGCCGATGCCCTTGACCTCGAGCAGTTCGTCCAACGACGAGTAGCCACCGCGGAGCGTGCGCTGCCGAACGATCTCCGCGGCCCGCACCGGGCCAACGCCCGGCAGGCGAACCAGCTCGTCGACTCCCGCGGTGTTGACGTCGACCGGACCCGTCGGCCGCTCGACGATCGCGGGCGCGCTTCCGGTCGGCCCGGACCTGCCGCCGAAATCCGGAATGCTCCCGGGGAACACCCTCCGCGCCTGCACAATGGCGGACCCGACCAGCAACGACACTGCCAGGAACAGCACAACGGCGCGCTCCTCGCGCGTGAATATGCCCCCCATCCCGTCCTCCCGACCCGAAGCCTAAAACCTAACGTATTGCAAAACGCAATGCAAACCCAAGTTGTCGGATTCCTTCATTTGTTGGCGCCGGGGGTCGTCAGGGGGGATATCAGTCTCGGAAATACCAGGAGAAGCCTGCGGCGAGGGTGGTGCCGCCGGGTTCCATACCGGGGACCCGAGCGTGGTCGCTCGCCAGGACGTTGTCGAGAGCGATGAAGAGGCGCGCCGAACCGACCGCGCCCGTGGCGACCAGCGACACGGAAGTCCGGGCGTCATCGAGAAGTCCGCTCCACGGACCTCGCGCCAGGCCGTACTCGAATTCCAGCGCAGCCGTGACGCGTGTCCGCAGGTAGTCCTCGAAGAACACGAAGGGCATGGACGCGTTGGCCCGGGCGGTGACGGACGGGACGGGAGTCAGAACGTTGAGCGCGCCATCCGGGTCGAGGGCGAGGAAGGAGACGTCGAAGCCGCCGCTCAGGCCGGACGTGTCGCCGGCGGCGGCCCAGGCCGAGAGAGCGCCACCGGTCTCGTCCGCGGCGTTCACCGGCGCGAAGATCAGGGTGTCGACCTCGCAGAGAGCGATAGGGCCGACGACGCGAACGAGTTCGCCGCGGGCGCCCACGCCCGCGAGCAGGTCGCGCCTCATGTATGTCGCGCTCAGGGCAACCGCGCGCTCGGGCTCCACCAGCTGGCTTCCGCAGATCCGGCCGGCGGGCACGGTCGTCCCCGGCAGCGCCCCCGGCGCGAGCGCCCGCTCGAGCGCCGTGGGGTGGCGTCCCCAGAGCGACACCTCGAGCCTCCAGAGGTCCGGACGGGACCGCTCGCCCGTTACGGCGGCGCTCGCTCGAGGAAGGACGTCGCCCCCCAGCGCGTGCGCGCCCAGCATCACCGAGACCGAGTTCGTTCCCATCCGGAACGTGTCCGCGGCCTCCGCCTGAAGGCCCACCTCCTCCTGTGCTTCCGACAGGAGGGCGCCGGACACGGCGCGGCGCTCCAGCTGGAACCTGACGGCGTCGACCGTTCCGACCTGGCTGAGCCCCGCAGAGATCCCGTCGACCGCAGCTCTCGCCTCGCGACCTGGCGAACCGGACTCGAGCCACGACTGCGTGTGGAAAAGCTCCACACGGACGCGCTCGGCGGAGCCCCGTACGAAGAGGTCTGTGCGAACGTACTCCCTGGTCAGAGAGGGAACCGAGGGGTCCGGCGTGGGACGCGCGCGGTCCAGAGCCGCTCTCGCGCCGCCGACTTCGGCGGTCCACCCGCCCTGTATATCCAGCAGTGCCGACCCACCCGCGCGGTCGATCCCGTAGCTCCCTCCGGCCGACGGCGCCCGGCCGTCCTCCGTTTCGAAGAAACCCGTGAGCGCGCTGCCGCCGGCGTAGCTCCGACCGAACTCGGCACCGAGGAGCGACCGTCCGAAGGACCCGGACACCGCACTCAGGCGCGAAAAGGGAACCGCCGCCGGCCTGCGCAGCGGTCTCAGGTCCACCGCGAGCGGCGCGGCGCCACCGAGTTGAACGTCCGGCCACTCGGCCGTCAGAACGGGCCATACGGAAAGGTCGTGACCCGCCGGGACCAGAAACACACCCGCGGCGGGCGTGCCGACGGCAAGAAGGTCGAGACCTCCGTCGACCCAGTCCGCCGCCCAGCGGCCTCGCAGCGTCACCTCAGTAAGCGCCGCGGGGAGCACTCCACGCGCGAACGAGGCGCGGTGTCCGTCCCATCCGCCGCCGACGCGCCTGACGCCCGGGGGCAGCGCCACGACGGCGTTCATCCCCGAGATGCCGACGCGCCTGACGTCACCGCCGTGCAGAGGTTCCCGCGGGACCTCACCCTCCGGCGTGGACAGCGAATCGGCCCCGGCGTCAGAGAACGGATCCGGCGCGGCCTCGTCCGCCCCCGCCGGCGGGACCGCCGTCAACGCGAACGCCGCCAGTGCCGCGGCCAGAGCGAAGTGTAGGACGTGGCGGCAGGCGTCCGTCATCTGCTCCCTCCGTCGGCGCCGTGCGCTGGTGGCGCTGGCCCCCCCCGTGGCTGCGACAGGCGGGAACCGGCCAGGCGCACGACCTTCGGGAGGACCGTCGGCGCCAGCACGGCGAACACGATCGTGTTGGACACGAGATGAACGCCGGAGAAGAATGCGTTGGAGATGAGCACTGACAGCGCGCCGGTTCGGAACTCCGGGCTCATCGCGGCGAGGCCGACGATGACGCCGGTCTGATAGACCACGGTCAGCGCGAATCCGATGCCCCCCG
>JBDRTQ010000292.1:0-6574 GCA_043823885.1 Candidatus Eiseniibacteriota bacterium
TCACCTACATGAGAACCGATTCCACGCGCATGGCCGGAGAGGCCGTGGGCGAGGCGAGAGATCACATCGCGTCCGCGTTCGGCAAGGAGTACCGGGCCGACAAGCCGCGGCACTACAGGGCGCGGAAGGGCGCGCAGGACGCGCACGAGGCCATCAGGCCCACATCGGTCGCCCGAACACCCGAATCGCTCAAGTCGGCCCTCACGACCGACCAGTTCAGGCTGTATGAGCTGATCTGGCGGCGCTTCGTGGCGACTCAGATGGCGGCTGCGGTCTACGAGAACACGACCCTCATGATCGAGGCTGAAGGACACGCCTTTAAGGTGACCGGGTCCGTGGTCGCGTTCCCCGGCTGGACCGCCGCCTACTCCGCGGTCTGGACGGACATCAAGGAGCTGCCCGCGCTCGCGGAGGGCGACGCGCTTGCCGCGAAGTCGATCGCGGCCAACCAGCGCTTCACGAAGCCACCGGCCCGCTACTCGGAAGCCACGCTGATCAAGGCGCTGGAGGCGAAGGGCATCGGGCGCCCGAGCACGTACGCGACCATCGTGGACACGCTCAAGAAGCGGAAGTACGTGGCTCTTGCCCAGCGGCTGTTCCTTCCCACCGAACTCGGGAGAACTGTCTGGAGCCTTCTCGGGCAGGCGTTCTCGGACCTCTTCAACGTCGATTTCACAGCGCGGATGGAGGAGGACCTCGACAGGATCGAGTCGGGCAAGGATGCGTGGGCCGACGTCGTAGGAGATTTCTACGGGCCGTTCAAGGCACGGCTGGAGGAGGTCGAGGGGAAGATAGCCGATCTCAAGCAGTCGCTCGTGAAGGAGACCGAGGTCCGCTGCGAGAAGTGCGGTTCGACGATGGTGGAGAAGTGGGGCAGGAACGGGCGTTTCCTCGCCTGCTCCGCGTATCCGAAATGCAAGTTCTCGAGGCCCCTGGAGGGGGAGGAGCCCGAGGAGTTCGACGTCAAGTGTGAGGAGTGCGGCGCCCCGATGGTCACCAAGCACGGGCGCTTTGGCCGGTTCCTCGGCTGCTCGAACTACCCCGAGTGCAAGAGCACGATGCCGCTGCCCACGGGAGTCTCGTGCCCTCAGGCGAACTGCGGGGGCGTGCTGGTCCAGCGGCGCTCAAAGAGAGGGCGGACGTTCTACGGCTGCACGAAGTACCCCGAGTGCAGCTACGCGATATGGGACAAGCCCGTGCCCGTCACCTGCCCCTCGTGCCAGGCGGGCTACATGGTCGAGAAGGCCACGAAGAGCCGCGGCAAGGAACTCGCCTGTCTGGAGTGCGGTGAGAGAGTGTCACCCGGGAGGGAGACCGACGACGTCTGAGTCACGCCCTCCACGATACGCGCGCGTCATCGCGGCGAACCCGGAGTACAACCT
Source organism: Candidatus Eiseniibacteriota bacterium (assembly GCA_043823885.1). Taxonomy (GTDB): domain Bacteria; phylum Joyebacterota; class Joyebacteria; order Joyebacterales; family Joyebacteraceae; genus JALGZG01. The sequence goes on from JBDRTQ010000292.1 coordinate 1,383, forward strand.
TGACTGCCGCAGCTAGCGTGAAGACCGGCGACGCCGGCAACAGGAAGAAGGGGGGCGGACGCCTCTTTCGCCGTGCGGTCGACGGTTTCCTCACCGACCTCGAGAGGCGCAACTTCTCGCCGCACACCGTGGCCGCCTATCGAAGGGATCTCGCGCGCTTCGCGGACTTCCTGTCCGAAGTGACACACGATGACGAGCCTCGTCTCGCGCGTTTCGAGCCCGGGACCGTGCGGCGGTTCATAGCATGGATGGTGTCCTCGCGCTATGCGAGGCGCTCGGTGCAGCGCAACCTGGCGGCTCTGAGATCGTTCGCGAAGCACCTCGTCGGTCGCAAGGTCATACGGACGAATCCCACGCTCGGGCTGTCGGCCCCGAGGCCGGCGAAACGGCTTCCATCGTTCCTGACGCGCAAGGAAGTCGACCTGCTTTTCGAGAGCCCGGCAGAGCCCAGGCTCCAGGAACTCAGGGACCGCGCAGTGCTGGAGCTTCTGTACGGCACGGGCATCCGCCTGTCCGAACTCACGGAACTCACGATGCGCGACATTGACACCTCCGGCGGGCTGGCCAGGGTCACGGGCAAGGGCAGGAAGCAGCGGGTGGTACCTCTCGGACGTTCGGCGCAACAGGCGATCGAGCGTTACGTCTCCGCCCGCGGCGGCGCTGCGGCGGACGAGCCGCTCTTCCTGAACTCCCGGGGCACAGGGCTTTCCGGCAGAAGCGTCCAGAGACTCGTCGCAAAGCGACTGGCCCAGGTGTCGGAGGCGAGATCGCTGAGCCCGCACGTGCTGCGGCACACCTTCGCGACACACATGCTCAACGCGGGGGCCGACCTCAGGGCCGTGCAGGAACTGCTTGGGCACGCGAGCCTCTCGAGCACGCAGATATACACGCACGTGACGACGGAGCGTCTGAAGGACGTCTACAGGAAGGCACATCCCAGGGCGTGAGCGCCCTCGCAAGCCAACGACACGCACGGAGGGATTGATGAGGGACTTTATCTCGATCGCCGACATCGACAGGGGCAGGATGACCCAGCTCTTCGAACTCGCGGCGGAACTCAAGCGCGACCGGACGGGAAATCGCGACCTCGCCGGGAAGACCGTGGCTCTTCTCTTCCACAAGCCTTCACTGAGAACGAGGGTCAGCTTCGAAGTCGGCGTGGCGGAGTTGGGCGGACATCCGATGTACGTCACGGACGCGGAGATCAAGATGGGGCAGCGCGAGTCCACCTACGACATCGGAAAGGTCCTCTCACGCTACGTTCATGGCATCATGATACGCACCTTCGCGCACGCCAATTGCACCGAACTGGCCGCCGCCGCCGACGTGCCCGTGATCAACGGGCTGACCGACCTCACGCATCCGTGCCAGGTGATGGGCGACATTCTCACGTGCATCGAGAGGGGCAAGGACCTGGACAGCATGGTCGTGGCCTTCGTAGGCGACGGCAACAACGTAGCCAACTCCTGGGTGAACGCCGCCGGGAACGCCTCGTTCGAGCTGCGCATCGCGGGTCCCTCCGGCTACGAGCCAAACGCGGAGCTCCTCGCGTCGGCCCGGGCGAAGGGAGCGAAGGTCGCCGTGCTCAGCGACGCCGTCGAGGCGGTGACGGGCGCGGACGTCGTCTATACCGACGTCTGGACGAGCATGGGGCAGGAGGAGGAGAAGGCGGAGCGGGACAGGCAGTTCAGACCCTATCAGGTGAACGACGAACTCCTGTCTCACGCGGCCGACGATGCGATAGTGCTGCACTGTCTCCCGGCCCACAGAGGCGAGGAGATCACCGATGGTGTCATGGACGGGGCCAGGTCCGCGGTGTTCGATCAGGCGGAGAACCGGCTGCACATCCAGAAGGCCATCATGGTGGAGCTGATGAGGGACCGATGATGAGCAGCGGCTCTTCACGCATGGCGGTGGAGGTTCTCACTGCGGGGCTCGCGACGGCGCTGGTTTTCGCCGCGGGACTCGTGGCCGGATGCGCCCGCGTTGGACCTCCGACCGGGGGCCCGACGGACAGCACTCCGCCCGAGGTCACGGCCACCGTGCCCGAGAGCGGCGCGACCGGAGTCGGGCGAGACATCGAGATCAGACTTGCGTTCAGCGAGGAGATGACCCGGGTGGCCGTTGAGCGCGGCTTCTCGATCGAACCCGGCATCGACCTCAAGAACCTGCGCTGGGACGGGCACACGCTTGTCGCACGACCGGCCAGTGAGCTTCCGGACTCGACGACCTTCACCGTGAGGATCGCCGACTCCGTTGCGGACTACCACGGGGTGGCCATGGGCACGCCGTTCGTCCTGATGTTCTCGACCGGCGGCAGTCTGGACACGGGCGTCATAAGCGGTGCCGTGAGCATGCTCGGAGAGGGAGTGGCAGGAGCGACGGTCTGGGCCTGCAGGCGGGCGGTGACCACGGACGGCGGGGCCATCAGAGGCTGCAGGTACGCGGCTCTGACCGACACCGACGGCAGGTTCAGGATCTCCGGAGTCGCAGCGTCGGAACGGCCATATGTATTGCTCGCGTTCATCGACGGCGACGAGGATGGTGTATACTCCGTTCGCGAGGAGACAGGACGCATCGCGGACGCCGCCGCGCTGATCGACGGGGCTGACGCCGTCGCCGCCGGCATCCAGATAGAGCTTGCAGACGGTCTCGAAGGCGACTCGCCCGAGGGCGCCTGGGAGGAGGAGTAACTCTGGAATTCGCGAAGATGTCGGGCGCCGGCAACGACTTCGTGGTCATCGACGACCGCATGAATGTGGTGGGCAACGACGCCAGAGAGCTGGCCAAGCAGCTGTGCCGTCGAAGGCTGTCCGTGGGAGCGGACGGACTCATACTCATCGTACCCAGCACCCGAGGCGACTTCCGCATGAGGTACTTCAACGCCGACGGGAGCGAGGCCGACATGTGCGGCAACGGCGGCCGGTGCGCGGCGAAGTACGCGCACGAGAAGGGCATCGCCGGCACCGCGATGACGTTCGAGAGCAGGTCGGGGCTGCACAGCGCGCGGATGCTCGAGGGAGGCGACGTCTGCCTGGGAATGGCGGAGCCTCGAGCGCTGCTCATGGGCAACCACCTGCTGCTGATCGGTGTGGACAGGGTGCTCCACCGGATCAATACCGGCGTACCGCATGCGGTCACCGAGGTCGAGAACCTCGACGACTTTCCCGTCGTGGAAGTCGGCAGGCTCATACGTCGCCACACCGGCTATATGCCGGAGGGTACGAACGCGGACTTCATAGAAGTAAGGGGCGAGCGGACGGTGGCGCTCAGGACGTACGAGCGCGGCGTCGAGGACGAGACGCTCGCATGCGGCACCGGCGCGGTGGCAGCGGCCCTGATCTCGGCCGCTCTGGGCAAGACGAAGCCGCCGGTCGCGGTGCTCACCAGGGGCGGAGCCACGCTGACGGTGGACTTCTACATGAGCGACCTCGGGTTCTGCAACGTAACGCTCTCCGGGAACGCGGACATCATCTACGAGGGATCACTCGAGCAGTCCGCAGACTGACCCCATCACGGAACCGGGAGGACCGATGTTCACTGGTTCGATCGTGGCGACCGTCACGCCGATGAAGGACGGGAAGGTCGACGAGAGGTCGCTCCGGGGACTTCTCAGAATGCACGCCGAGAGCGGGACGGCGGGTATCGTACCGGCCGGATGCACCGGCGAGGCCGCCACGCTGTCCTCCGAGGAAAGACTGAGAATGCTGGCGGTGTGTCTCGAGGAGGTGGGAGACGCGTTGTCCGTCATCCCGGGCACCGGGTCGAACTCGACCACCGAGACCCTCCACCTCACGAAGACGGCGGAGGCCGCGGGCGCACACGGAGCGCTCATCATCACGCCCTACTACAACAAGCCGACACCGGAGGGCATGTACCGACACTATCGCGAGGTCGCTCTGGAGGTCGGCATTCCGATCATCCTCTACAACGTGCCGTCCCGCACCGGTGTGAACCTGCTGCCCGAGACCGTCGCGCGTCTTTCGGAGATCGAGAACATCGTCGCGATCAAGGAGGCGAGCGGCTCGGTCGACCAGGTCAGCGAGATCGCCGAACTCTGCGACATCACGATCCTCTCCGGAGACGACCCGCTGACCCTGCCCATGATGTCCGTGGGCGCGAAGGGGGTGGTCTCCGTGGTCGCCAACGTGCTGCCGCGCATGGTCTCTGAGATGGTCGGGGCCTATCCGGGACGGCCCGCAAGAGCAGTCGAACTGCACCACGCGCTCAGACCGATATCGAAGGCGCTCTTTCTAGAGACGAGCCCGGGACCGATCAAGTACGCCATGGCCGAGCTGGGGCTGATCGCCAGCGGAGAGCTGAGAGCGCCGCTGGCCGAAGTAACTGAACAGACAAAACAGATGATGGCGGACGCCCTCGACGCGATCCGAAGCGCCAGGGGCTAGGGGACCACGAGACGAGCCGGCGCGGCCGGTTGCCCGGACGCGCGGGGTCAGGGAGGACGCAATGCCGCTGGTCGAGATATCCATGCTCGTGGGAAGAGACGCCGACACGAAGGAAGAGATGATCCGTGAGGTCACCGACGCTGTCGTGCGAACGTCCGGTGCTCCGCCCGAGGCGGTCACCGTGATCATCCGCGACGTCCCGAGGACTGACTGGGCGAGAGCCGGAGTTCCGTACTCGAAGATGTAGTCCGACAGGTGATCCGTCCGGGCGTCCGGTCCGGAGCGCGCAGCTTGCGCCGGAAGGACCGCGACGCCGGGGCGCTCGACCGGGAACAGTGGAGGGAAGAAGCATGTCCGTGTTTCCGAGAGTGCGGGGCGAACAGAGGCTCTGGCCGCGTCGCGCTACCGCGATCGCGCTGGCCCTGGCGAGCGTGCTCGCGCTCATGGCGCCTGGCTGCGGCGGTGACAAGGGGCCTGTGGAGCCCAACGGGCTGAATCTCTTCCTCGCCGGCCCGCGCGTGCAGATAACGCGCACGATCGAGGTCGAGGCCGTCAACACCTACCCGTACGCCAGGGACGAGCGCCCTTCGTGCGACTGGTACGTCGAGGGGATACTCGGCGGAAACGCCATGACGGGCACCGTCACGCAGACGAATCCGGCCACGTTCACCGCACCGCCCGCCGTGCCATCCGGCGGGGCGGTCGGCATCACGGCCGTGTCTCGCGAGAACTCGGCCTTCTCCGCGTCCGATTCGATCAGGATCGTCTTCACTATCCGCTACGTCG
>JBDRTQ010000293.1:0-12035 GCA_043823885.1 Candidatus Eiseniibacteriota bacterium
CTGCCCGCGCTCGAGTTCGCATACGTGACCGCGGACGGGGATTCGGGCGTGGTGCTGACCGACTCGCTCGCCGTGAGCATAGAGAGCGTTCTGCCCGAGGTCCGTGAGGACCAGCAGGTTGGTCCCATGGACATCAAGCCGCCGCTGGAGCTTCCGCGGCGGGTCTGGCCGTTCATCGTGGCGGCGCTGGCGGTGGCGGCGGTAGTCGCCGGGCTCTACTTCCTCCGAAAGTGGATCAGGAGGCGGAGGGCGGAGCCGACCGAGCAGAAGATCGAGGAGCCGCCGGTGCCACGGATCGCGGCGCACGTGGTGGCGCTGGAGAGGCTGGACGCGCTGGGACGAGACGACCCCATCGGCCGAGGCGACATCCCGCAGTTCTACGTACGCGTGACGGAGATCGTCAGACTGTATCTTCGGGACCGATTCGGAGTTGACGCCATCGACATGACCACGAGCGAGCTTCCACCCGCGATGCGCGACGCCCGCATAGACGACGCCGAGATCGCTTGGAGCGACGCCTACCTTGTCCACGCCGACCTCGCGAAGTTCGCCAAGCACGTTCCCACGGAGGAGCGCGCGAGGGCGGACTTCGGCGAGGCACGCGAGTTCGTCGAGCGGACGAGGCTTCGCGGCGGACAGGGCGCGGCCGGACACGAGGGGCCGGGCGCTGGCGAGGGCGCCGGCACCGACGCCGGGGAGGTGACGCCGTGACCAGGTTCGCCAACCCAGCGCTGCTTTTCCTTCTGCTGTTCGTGCCGCTCTACGTCTTCGTGGAACTGAAGTACTGGCGTTCCCGCAGGCCGGCTGTCCGGTTCCCGGACATCTCGGCCGTCAGAGCGACGGCTGGTCTGCGCGGTGTCTGGAAGCGACGCATCAGGATGGCGCTCAGGGCCGTAGTGCTCGCGCTGCTCGTCGTGGCGCTGGCGCGGCCGCAGGCCGGCAGCGGGACCGAGTCCATCCTCTCCGAGGGCATCGACATCGTACTGGCCGTGGACGTGTCCGGCAGCATGGCGGCAGAGGACTTCAAGCCGAAGAACCGGCTGGCCGTCGCCAAGGAGGTCGTTGCCGACTTCATCCGCGGCCGGACCAGCGACCGCATCGGCATGGTGGTCTTTGCCGCCGACAGCTTCACGCAGTGCCCCCTGACGCTCGACTACAACGTGCTCCTCGGACTTCTGGACTCCGTTGAGATCGGCATGATCGACGAGCGACGGACGGCGATAGGCATGGCCATCGCCACAGCCGCCAACCGGCTCCGGGAGAGCGACACCGACAGCAAGGTGGTAATACTCCTGACCGACGGGCGGAGCAACGCCGGCGAGATAGACCCCATCACGGCCGCGCAGGCCGCCGCCGCGCTGGACATCAAGGTCTACACCATCGGGGCGGGCACACCCGAGGGCGGGATGATACCCGTCGACGATCCCATCATGGGGCGCCGCTACATGCACGTGGAGAACGACATTGACGAGGACGTTCTCAGGGAGATCGCGTCGCTCACGGGAGCGCGCTATTTCCGGGCGACCACCGAGGGAATGCTCGCCGACATCTACCAGCAGATCGGGGAACTCGAGAAGACGAAGATAGAGGTCAAGCACTTCACGACCTATGAGGAGTTGGCGCCCAGGTTCATGATACTGGGACTCATCGTGCTGCTGCTCGAGCTTCTGGCGGGCGCGACGACTCTGAGAGGAATGCCGTAGGGGAGGAAGCTCGTGCGGTTCGCGGTGCCGACAGAACAGCTGATAGTGTGGCTGCTGGCAGTGCCGGTCGTTGCGGCGATCGTGCTGTCGTCGGTCGCGCTTGCGCGCCGAAGGAGAGCGCGGGAGGCGTTCGCGGAAGCGCATCTCATGGAGCGGCTGGCGCCCGGAGCGTCGCTGGCGCGTGGGAGGGCCAGGGCTACCCTCGTCGTCATCGGCGTCGTGTTCCTCGGTCTCGCCGCCGGCCGTCCTCAGGTAGGCACCAGGATGGGCGTGGCCAAGCGGACGGGCGTGGACCTGATGCTCGCCATTGACGTGTCGGAGTCGATGCGCGCGCGCGACCTCAAGCCCGACCGGCTTGAGAAGGCCAGGCGGGAGGCGTTCTCGCTGATACAGCTCCTGGACGGCGACCGCGTGGGGATCATCACCTTCTCGGGCTCGGCCTTCGTCCAGTGCCCGTTGACGCTGGACTACGGCGCCGCCACGATGTTACTTTCTGCGGTGGAGACGGGCACCATTCCCAGGCCGGGAACGGCGTTGGGGGAGGCCATCAGTGCGGGTGTGCGGTCGCTCTCGACGCAGCCCGACCGGGCGAAGGTCCTGGTCATCATGACGGACGGCGAGGACCACGGCTCGGAGCCGCTCGTGGCGGCGACCGAGGCGGCCGAGGCCGGCGTCGTCATCTACACCATCGGCCTGGGGTCGACCTCCGGCGAGCCGATACCGCTCGAGGCGGGGGCAGGCGCCGGATACAAGCGAGACAGGCAGGGGCAGATCATCATGTCCCGCCTGGACGAGTCCACGCTCATCGACGTGGCCGCGGTCACGGGCGGGCGCTACTTCAGGGCGACCGACAACGAGCGCGAGCTGGCCGCCATCGAGGAGGCCATCTCCCGCATGCAGCAGGGCGAGCTGGAATCGAAGATGATGGCCTACTACGAGGAGCGCTTCCAGCTCCCGCTGGCGGTATCGCTGGGATTCGTTCTCCTCGGGTCGCTTCTTCCCGAGCGGACAAGGAGGCGGCATGGTGAAGTCTAGAACCGTGGCCGGCCGCCTGGTCGTCGTACTGGTTCTCGCGGCGCTCTACCCGCTGCTGGTCGGGTTCGGCGAGTCGCCCGAGGCGCGGAACCGCAGGGGGAACAGATATTTCCGCGACGGACGCTTCGACGAGGCGCTGACCGAGTACCGCGGTGCGCAGGTTCTTGCGCCCGAGCTCTCCGCGCTCGCGTTCAACGCGGGGAACGCGCTGTTCCGGAAGGGCGAGCTGCCGGACGCCATCAGGGAATACGGCAGTGCCGCGCTTTCGACGGACCCGGTTCTGTCGTCGGCCGCGCTCTACAACGCCGGAACCGCGTTCCTTCAGGCGGGGCAGCTCGACACCGCGGTCGAGGCCTTCAAGAGCACGCTCAAGCTCAACCCGGACGACAGGGAAGCGAAGCACAATCTCGAACTGGCGCTCGCGATGCTCGAGCAGCAACAGCAGCAGGAGCAGCAGCAGAACGAGGACGAGCAGCAGGACCAGGAGAACCAGGACCAGCAGGAACAGGGTGAGCAGAACCAGGACGAGCAAGACCAGCAAGACCAGCAGGAGCAGCAGAACCAGGAGGACGAGCAGCAGGCGCAGGAGCAGCAGGCGCAGGCGATGTCACAAGAGGAGGCCGAGCGGCTCCTCGACGCGATAGAGGCCGCGGAGGAGGAGCTTCAGGCTGAACTCCGCGCGGCCAAGGCCGGGAAGAAGGAGAAGGTTGACAAGGACTGGTAGGGCCATAGGACTGGCGGTCCTCGTGCTCATGGTGACCGGTGCCGTGTGCGCCCGCGCTGACGACCTCGAGGTTTCGGCCCGGGTGGACAGGACGGCCGTGTCTCTGAGCGACCAGCTCGTCCTGACCGTCGAGGCTCAAGGCACCATGAGGCAGATCGGGGAGCCCAGTCTCCCGCCCCTGGACGCCGACTTCTCCGTCTACTCCGCCGGCTCATCGACCAACATGAGCTGGGTGAACGGCGCGATGACCAGCTCTCGCACGTGGACCTACAGACTGCTCCCGAAGAGCGTCGGCACCTTCACCATCGGTGCGGTCGAGATCGACTTCGGCGGTTCCGTCTACAGCACGGAGCCCATCGAGGTCCGGGTCGTGGAGGGAGAGGCACCAAGGACGCCATCCGAGCCCCGCGAAAGGGAATCATCGGGCGTGGAGTCGCGGGGCCGCGAGGTGTTCATCGCGACCTCGGTCGACAAGGAACGCGCGTACGTCGGCGAGCAGGTGACGCTCTCGTTCAAGTTCTACCGCTCTGTGGAGCTTTGGGAGCAGCCGCGATACCAGGCCCCTGACCTGACGGGATTCTGGGTCGTGGACATCCCTGACCACGAGGAATACTACGAGGTCGTCGACGGCATCCGCTACGCGGTGATAGAGATCAAGACGGCGCTCTTCGGGACGTCCGCCGGCGCCGCGACGGTGGGCCGTGCCTCGTTGTCGTACCGCGAGCGGTCGGCCCCCGTCACCTTCTTCGCGCGGGGCGGGCCGACCAGGACGCTCGAGACCGATCCCATCGACATCGAGATCGTCCGGCTGCCGGACGATGGCAGACCTGCCGCGTTCCGAGGCGCCGTGGGCGACTACAACTTCTCGGCGACGCTCGACGGCGAGATGGTCGACCAGTGGAAGCCGGTCACGCTCAAGATCGAGGTCGCCGGCAACGGAAACGTGCGGACGGTGCCAGACCCGGAGCTACCCGAGCTGCCGGAGTTCAGGGTATACGAGTCCGGCACGTCGACGGACACGAACACAAGGAACGGGGTCGTGTCCGGGCGGAAGACCTTCGAGTACGTGCTGGTCCCTCAGACCGCCGGACCGAAGAGCATTCCGGCCATCGACCTGTCGTTCTTCGACCCCCGCCGCGGGACGTATCGCACGATCTCTTCAGGCGACCTTTCGCTCGGAGTGCTCCCCGCGGAAGAGAGCGACGCCGGCCCGGACCTTCCCGCGCGTGCCGCGATCGCGCGACTCGGGCGGGACATCCGGTACATCCGCGAGCCCGAGACGATACTGGCCGCTGAGGCCCCAATCCACCGGCGCGCATGGTTCCTGCTGCTGCAGCTCGTGCCGCTGGCGTCCCTTGGCGGGGCCGTGGCCGTTCGCAGAAGGAGGGACAGGTTCGCGGGTGAAGAGGGGCTCGAGAGGTTCGTCAAGGCGCCGGTGATGGCGCGGCGCGAACTGCGCGCGGCGCGAGAGGCGCTTGAGGCGGGCGACTCGGGGGTGGTGTGCTCGTGCGTGTCGAGGGCGGTTGTCGACTTCATCGGTGCGCGGCTCAAGGTCGGGGCGCGCGGCATGACGCTGCCGGAGCTGGCCGAACTCCTCAGGTCCGCCGGGGCGGCGGACGCGACCATCGAACGGGTGAAACGACTGCTAGGCGAGTGCGACCTCGGGCGGTTCGCGGGGGACGAAGGCTCGGTGGAGAGCGAGAGGTTGCTCGGTGAGGCCGGGGAGTGCCTGAAGGAACTGGAGCGGCTCTCGGCGAAGAGGCCCAGGCGATGAGGCGTCGGATGGTAACATACGGGGTTCAGAGAATGAGACGTCGAGCCATGGCACACGCGGTTCGGGGAATGGGACGCGGAACGCCGCCGCCGGGACCGGTCGCGGCGGTCGCGGCGCTGGCGTGCCTGCTCGCGGTGGTTCTGTTCCCGGTCTCGCACGCCGGCGCCCAGGAATTCATCAGCCGGGGCGCCCCGGAGGTCGGATCCGGTCGTGCCGTGAGGCTCTTCCGCGAGGCCAACGACCTCTACGCCGAGGGAGACCACGGCGCGGCGGTCGGGGTGTACGAGACGATACTGGCCGGTGGTTTTCTGAACGCCGACGTCTACTACAACCTCGCTAACGCGCGGTACATGAACGGCGACATCGGGCAGGCTGTTCTCGGGTACGAGCGCGCGCTCCGGCTGGACGGATCGCACGAGGACGCGGCCGCCAATCTGGAGTTCGTGCGAGAGCAGTTGGCCGACCGGCAGGTCCGCGTGGGAGGCGCAGTGTCGGACGCGCTGGACGGCTTCTTCAGAAGGGCGGACATCGGACGGCTGGCGGTCGCGGTCAGCCTCTTCTACTTCCTCGCGATGGCATGCGTCGTGGTGGGGATCCTCAGAGGCGGCTTCCACCCGTGGCTGCAGCGGGCAGCGGCGGTCATGGCCATCCTTCTGGTCGTCGCGGGCGGGATCCTGGGCTACAGGGTCCACCGGACCAGCGCCGTCCGCGAGGCCGTGGTCGTTGTTGCCGACGTGCCGGTGCGCACGGGGCCCGGCGACGATTTCGTGCTGGAGTTCAGGTTGCACGAGGGAACGAAGGTCAGGCTTCGCGAAGCGCGCGATGACTGGGCTCGGGTCTCCGTAGAGGGGACCGACCTTGAGGGCTGGTTGCCCGGGCGGATGCTCGAGGAGATCTAGGTCATGAGAAAACGGGCACGCGTGGGTGTCGCCGGCGCGACGGGGGCGGTGGGTCTCGAGATGCTGCGGGTTCTCGAGGAGCGGTCGTTCCCCGTGGAGACCATCTCTGCTATGGCGTCCGGCAGGGGAGAAGAGCGCACGGTGGTGTTCGCTGGGAAGGACATCCCGGTCGTTCCCCTCACCGAAGAGGCTCTTTCCGGCCTCGACATCGTCCTCTTTGCCACGAGCGCGGGCGTGTCGGGCGAGTTCGTTCCGGTCGCGGCCGCCGCGGGCGCCGTCGCAATAGACAACAGCCGCGCGTTCAGAATGGACCCGGACGTGCCGCTCATCGTGCCGGAGGTCAACCCGCAGGCGATGAGGTCGCACCAGGGGATCATCGCCAATCCCAACTGCTCGACCATCCAGATAGTGCTGCCGCTCGAGGCAATCCGCCGCGAGGCGGGGCTCGTCAGAGTGGTCGCCTCGACCTACCAGTCGGTATCGGGGACGGGCCTCGCGGCGATCGACGAGCTGGCGGACCAGTCAAGGGCGGTGCTCGGCGGCGAGCCTGTCGTGACAGAGGTGTACCCGACGCAAATAGCGTTCAACTGCCTCCCGCACATCGACGATTTCGATGACGATGGGCACTCGCGGGAGGAGCGCAAGATGATCGACGAGACCAGGAAGATCCTGGATGTCCCCGAGCTCGGAATGGCCGTGACCTGCGTCAGAGTGCCGGTCTTCCGCTCGCACGCCGTGGCCATGAACGTCGAGATGGAGCACCCGCTCGAGCCGGAGGAACTGCGCGCGATACTCTCGGCCTTTCCGGGCGTGCGCGTTCTCGATGACCCGGAGTCTCTGGCGTACCCGACCCAGGTGGAGACGAGCGATACGGACGACGTGTGGGTCGGACGCATCCGACGGGACGAGTCCGTCCGGAACGGCCTCTGGATGTGGGTCGTGGCCGACAATCTGAGGAAGGGCGCGGCCCTCAATGCCGTGCAGATAGCGGAGCTGCTCCTCGATGAGCTTTCTGACTGACCTGACGCTCGGGCGGTACTACCCGACCGGGTCGCCCGTCCACAGACTCGACCCGCGCGTCAAGATGGTCGGCGCGCTGGCGCTTCTGGTCACCGTGCTCGTTACACAGAGTCCTGCCTCATACGCGTTCCTCACACTTTCACTGGTCAGCCTCGTGATCCTGTCCAGGCTCAGCGCGGGGTTCCTTTGGCGCAACCTCGCGTCGCTCAAGTGGCTTCTCGTCATCGTGTTCGTGATGCACGGACTGCTGACACGCGGCACGCCGCTTCTGAGTTTCGTGCCCTGGTTCTCGAGAGAGGGAGTGCTGGTGGGCGCGGTGTTCGCATGGCGAGTGGGCCTGATGGTCTCCGTCGCGACGGTGCTGACGGCGACGACTTCGCCGGTGGACCTGGGCGACGGCATCGAGCGGCTTCTGCGGCCGTTCGAGCGGCTGGGGCTGCCCGTCCACGAGCTGGCGATGGTCTCGGTCATCGCGCTTCGGTTCGTGCCGACTCTGCTGGACGAGGCCGGGCGCATCGTCAAGGCGCAGATGGGACGGGGCGTGAGCTTCGAGGGCGGTCTCGTGGCGCGGGCGAGGAGCGCCGTGCCCATCCTGGTGCCGCTCTTCGCGAGCGCCTTCAGGCGCGCCGACGACCTCGCGCTCGCCATGGACGCGCGCTGCTACAGGGGCGCGGCCGGACGGACCAGGTATGTCGAACTTACGCTCGACGGCGACGATGCCGTCGGGTTCATTGTCGTGGGGTTTCTCGTCGCATGCGCGATCGCAATCTCAAACTTACTATAGAGTACGACGGGACGGATTTCTCGGGCTGGCAGGTGCAGCCTGGGACGCGCACCGTGCAGGGCGACATCGAGTTTGCCCTGGCCGACCTGGCGGGGGAGAGCACGCGCGTCACGGGTGCCGGACGGACCGACGCCGGGGTGCACGCGCTCGGCCAGGTCGCCAGCGTGGCGACGTCTCTGGACCTTCCGGCCGAGCGGATAGGGCACGCCCTGAACGCGCGGTTGGAGCGGGACGTCCGGGTCGTCCAGGTGGAAGACGTTCCCGAGTCGTTCCATGCGAGGTTCGACGCGGTCTCGCGATCCTACTTCTACCTGATCGGGAGCGCCGAGAGTGCTGTATGGCGGAGGAATCGCTGGTTCGTGAGCGCCTCGCTCGACGAGGCGGCCATGCGCGACGCGCTGGCCGTTCTCGAGGGAGAGCACGATTTCTCGTCCTTCTGCCTCGTGGGGAGTGAGCCCGACCATCACCGTTGCCGAGTGACCGGGATTTCGCTAGAATGTGAGGTCAGCTTCGGGGGCATCCTTGTCGTGCGCATCACGGCCAACCGGTTCCTGAGAGGGATGGTCAGGTCGGTGGTGGGCACTCTGGTGGAGGTGGGCAGGGGGAAGACGTCCCCGAGCGGATTCGAGAAGATACTTGAGGCCCGGGATCGCGGCGCGGCCGGACCGACGGCGCCGCCCCACGGGCTCTACCTTGAGAAGGTCAGCTACGACTAGGAGGACGGCTTGAAGATATTCCTGGACACGGCGAACATCGAGCAGATCCGCGAGGCGGCGGCACTGGGAGTGGTGGACGGCGTCACGACGAACCCGACTCTCATCTCGCGCGAAGAGGGCAAGTTCGAAGACGTGGTCCGTCAGATCTGCGAACTCGTGGACGGCCCGGTGAGCGCCGAGGTCGTCAGCCTCGATTGCGCCGGAATGGTCGAGGAAGCGAAGAAGCTCGTCCAGATCCACGAGAACGTCGTCATCAAGGTCCCGATGACCCGCGAGGGAATCAAGGCGCTTCACGAACTGCGCGACCTCGGCATCCGGACGAACTGCACGCTGGTGTTCTCGTCGAACCAGGCGCTCCTCGCCGCGAAGGCCGGGGCCACGTTCGTCAGCCCGTTCATCGGCAGACTGGACGACGCCGGGCACTGCGGGATGGACCTCATCCGCGAGATCATGGACATCTACGAGAACTACGCGTTCGAGACCGAGGTCATAGTCGCGAGCGCCAGGCACCCGCAGCACGTGGTCGAGGCGGCGGTCGCCGGCGCGGATATCGTTACGATCCCCATCGGCGTGTTCGACAAGCTCTTCAGGCACCCGATGACGGACAGGGGGATCGAGTCGTTCCTCGCGGACTGGGAGAAGGTGAAGAACCGCTAGCGTTCTGCTGTCAGGAGGCGGGTTCTGGACTCGAAGATCGCACGATTCGTCATTCTGTCACTGCTCTTCGTGATCGCGGGTATCTCCGTGGGGCTCCTCGTCACGGTGAAGGCGCTCCGCGAGCAGTCCGAGCAGGTGTCCCGCATCATCGCGGGCCAGTCGGGCACCTCGGTCTACTTCGACGAGGGGGGCGACGAGGGCCTCGCGTTGACGCGGCAGACCGCGCTGGTGCGTGCGGCCGACAGCGTGGGGCCGGCCACGGTCTCCATCAGCGCCGTCAAGACGCGTGTGGTCCGGGCGGACCCGATGCGCAACGATTTCTTCGAGCGCTTCTTCCGGGGCCACTTTCCCGACCGCGTCTACCGCGAGCCCTACCAGTCGTTCGGGTCCGGCGTCATCGTCGACGAGGACGGCTACATCCTGACGAACGAACATGTCGTCGGGGGCGCGACGGACGTCCGCGTGACCCTGACGGACGGACGCGAGTTCGAGGCGCGCGTCCTCGGGGACGACTCACGGTTCGACCTCGCAGTACTCAAGATCGACGGCGACGGCCTGCCGGTCGCCGTGCTGGGCGACTCGGACGACCTGATGATCGGCGAGTGGGTCGTCGCCATCGGGAACCCGTTCGGGCACTTCCTCAACGACCCGCACCCGACCGTGACCGTAGGCGTGGTCAGCGCACTCCACAGGGACGTCCTGGCGGAAGGGGAGTCGGACGCCATCTACAAGGACATGATCCAGACCGACGCCGCCATCAACCCGGGCAACTCGGGCGGGCCGCTGGTAAACTCGGTAGGGGACGTCGTCGGCATAAACTCGTTCATATTCAGCATGAGCGGCGGGTCGCAGGGCGTGGGATTCGCGATACCCGTGAACGTCGCGAGGCTCATCATCAATGAACTCATCGAGTTCGGGCGTGTCCGCGACGTGTGGGTCGGTATGCGAGTTCAGGACCTCAATCCGGCGCTGGCGCAGAACCTCGGATTGCCCGCGGTGCGCGGCGTGCTTGCCTCGTTCCTCGAGCCGGACAGCCCGGCGGAACGGGCGGGGATACGGTCCGGTGACGTCGTGACCGCGGTCAACGGCGAAGGGGTCGAGAGCGTGCGGCAGGCAAGGCGCGCCATCTTCGGGTCGAGGGTGGGGGACGTCATCAGGGTGACAATCCTGCGCAGTGGAGAGACCCACGAGTTCGACATCAAGCTCGAGGAGGTTCCGCGTTGACCAGGACCGTGGCCCGCGCGGTACGCACTGTTGAGATCGAGGGAGCCAGCGACGAGGGGCTCGGGCGGACTCTCGCCGAGGCCGGTCTGTCGTTCACGCTCGACGAGGCGCGGCGGATCGCGAAACTCATGGGGCGTGACCCCACCGTCGTGGAAGCCCACATCTTCAACACGATGTGGAGCGAGCACTGCTCCTACAAGAGTTCGCGGGACGTTCTCAAGGAGTATCTTCCCACGGAGGCCTCCAACGTGGTGCTCGGTCCCGGCGAGGACGCCGGGGTCGTGCGCTTCTGCGAGGTCGACGGCAAGAGCTACTGCATCACGCTGGCCCACGAGAGCCACAACCACCCATCACAGGTCGTTCCCAACGAGGGCGCAGCCACCGGCATCGGCGGCATCGTCCGCGACGTCTACTGCATGGGCGCCGACGTCATCGGCGTGCTGGACGCGCTCCGGTTCGGCGACCCGAACGGGCGGCACGCAGAGCGAACGCGCGAGATAGTCCACGGTGTCATCGAGGGCATCTGGCAGTACGGCAACGCGCTCGGGGTCCCCAATCTCGGGGGAGACGTCTACTTCGACGAGTCTTTCGACGATAACTGCCTGGTCAACGTGGTGGCCGTAGGACTTGTTGAAGAGGGCGACGTGGTGCGCAGCCGGGCGCCCGCGGAGGCCGCCAGCGTGCCCTACGACCTCGTGCTGGTGGGGAAGCCCACCGACCCGTCCGGGTTCGGCGGCGCGACGTTCGCGTCCCGCATCCTGGACGAGGAGAAGGCGTTCGATGACAAATACGCCGTTCAGGTGCCCGACCCGTTCCTCAAGCGCATGCTGACGGTCGCGACGCAGGAGGTCATGAAGCTCCTCAAGTCGCGCGGCGTGCCCATCGGGTACAAGGACCTCGGCGCGGGCGGCATCGCCTGCGTGACGTCCGAGCTGGGAGCGGCTGCGGGGCTCGGTGTGCGAGTCGACCTCTCGAAGGTTTCGGTGGCAGAGGAGGGGCTTCTGCCGGAGGTCATCGCCTGCTCGGAGACGCAGGAACGCTACTGCCTGGTGGTGCCGCGCGAGCTGTCGGCCGAGGTCGTGCGGATCTTCAACGAGCAGTTCGAGCTTCCGGAACTCTGCCACGGCGCCGCCGCGGTCGTCATCGGTGAGGTCATCGCGGAGCCGCGGTTCGTTCTGCTGCACGAGGGGGCGGTCGTCTGCGACGCCTCGACCGAGCAGATAACCGCCGGGGTCTGCTACGACCGCGCCCGCCGCGAGCGCGTGCGAAAGACGTCGAAGGTGAGCATCCCGGGGAACCTTGACGTTGCCGACGCCGTTCTGCGGGTCCTCGCGTCGCCAAACATCGCATCGCGAGAGCACGTATACAGACACTACGACAGCGAGGTGAAGGGCAACACCGTGGTGCGTCCCGGTGAGGCCGACGCCTGTATCGTCGCTCCGATACCGGGCGAGCGCGTCGGCATGGCCATAGCGGTGGACGGCAACCCGTTCCTCGCG
>JBDRTQ010000294.1:0-12723 GCA_043823885.1 Candidatus Eiseniibacteriota bacterium
ACCGCATCGGCCAGCGCGGCGTATCCGCCTGCCGTCCAGGCCTTGTTCGCGAAGACGCGACCCGCGCCCACGTTGAGCCCGACGAGCGGTTCGGTGAAAGACAGGCCTCCGAGGAAGTTCCGGGCGTACTCGATAGACAGCTCAGGGAGAGCGAGCATGTAGGGCTCGCTCGCGTACTCCAGACCGGCTGCCCGGCAGAAGATCTCCGGGTAGGTCATCGTGTTCTCGTGGAACTTCATCTCGTCGGACAGGCCCAGCTCATAGTCGTAGCGCGCCCCTTCGTTCAGCGGCTCCACGGCGCCTGCCTGCGACATCGCGAATCCGACTTTCTCGACGGCGTCGAGCGACGAGGCGAGCGCGCACGCGCGCTCCTCCTTGTCCAGACAGATGAGAAGGTCGATCGACTGCACGGACAGCGTCAGCCACGCGTCGAACGAGAACGGCAACGCGCGGTCGATGTACGGATTGAGCTCTATCAGCGGAAGCGCGCCGCGGTCCGTGACCCAGGTAACGTACGAGTCGGGATGCGCCCTCTTGAGAGGAGGCAATATCGACGTGGTGCGGAGCACGTCGCCCGCCGCCGCCAGCTTGACGACGACTATGTGCTCTCCCCGTGGAGCGTAGTGCTCGCACCCTTCGCACCGCCCGCCCCATGCGCAGGGCCTGTCACCCAGAAACAATCTGCAGTCGCTCTTAACGTGCATCGGCATCGGCCCGCTCCGTCCCGGTCCAGGCTCGGCTGCTCTACTCTATGTAGCCGAGCGCCCTGAGCTTCTCCTTGATCCCCTCATCCATCGGCGACTCCATCGGAGCGTCGTCACCCCTGGGGCCGTCGGTCTCGTACGTCGGAACGAACGTCACAGGGTGCTTCGCAAGGTACGACTCGGTGAACGCCGCGAGCACCGGAGCTCCGTCCATGTCCTCGGCCACCGGAAGTCCCAGGTAGGCGAGCATCGTCGGGGTGATGTCCACCACCGACGCCTCGGGCAGTCTGAAGTCCTCCCTGATGCCCGGGCCCGCCATGATGAACACGCCGTCCACACCGTGGTCCCACGGCACGTCCTTGCCGCCCTCCACGGTCCTTATCTTCTCGCCCTTCTCCCACAGTACCTTGAGGTCGCGTTTGGTCTCGAAGCCGTGGTCGGACACGATCATGACCGCCGTGTCGTCGCCAACCTCCGCGAGGTACTTCGCGATCACGCCGTCGACGTAGTGGTAGTAGTTCCTCACGACGCTCCCGTACAGCCGCTCGTCGGAAGGAGAGACGACGAAGCCCTCTTCGCGCTGGTCTCCCCAGTAGTAGTGTGACACGACGTCCGTGCCCTGCAGGTAGACCGCGAACACGTCCGGATCGAAGCGCTTGAGCATCGCCAGCCCCGCGTCGGCGAAGGTCTTGTCCTTGGCGAACACCCAGCGCGCGTGGAACTGCTTGGCCGGGTTGGTGAACGAGGGGTCCTGGAAGAGGAGAGACAGCTCCTCCGTCGTGACGTCCTCCTCGGTGACGATGAACGGCTCGAAGTCCGCGTAGAGCTCCTCCGGGTAGGTGCGTCCCGGGAAGTCCTCGACTATCAGCCGCCCGGAAGCGTCGCGGGCGGCGCCGAACGGGATGCCGTGGCGGCTCCAGTTGACGGGCCACGCGCGCTGCGCGATCATGAAGCCGTTGACCTCCTCGGCGGGCCAGCTCGGCCACCACCCCACGATGCCGACGGAGACGTCAGCATCGGAGAGGATGTTCCAGAAGGCCTTGACCTTCCTCATGTTGCTCGTGACAGGGACCTCGCGGTCCGTCCCCGGGATCGCGGCTGTGAAGCGTGTGATGCCGTGCTTCTCGGGAACGACGCCCGTTGCTATCGACGTCCACATCTGCGGCGACTGGATGGGCACCCCCGTCTTCAACACACCGAACGACCCGCGGTCGACCAGCGCCGTCATGGCCGGCAGTTCACCCGCCTGCATCATGGGCGTAAGGACGTTCCAGCTCGCCGCGTCTATCCCGAAGAGGACGAGGCGCGGGTGCACGGCCGGGGGTTCCTCGCTGGAGCATCCGGCCAGCGTCAGGAGCGCCGCCAGCAGAACGGCCGCCGCGAACGCGCTCCCCGCCGTCAGCGCCCGCGCGCGGCGCCCGGGGGCAACCCGGGGTGTCTTCGTGGAGTGTGCTCTGTGCACGTGTTCAGGTTCTCCTTCGTCCCGTCATCGAATCCAGGAGGCCCCGCAGGACCGCTCCGACGTTGCCGCCCCTTCCCCCGACCAGCTCTCGCACCGCGAAGCCAAGGGTCCGGCACGCGGTCAGAGGGACGATGCCGAGCCAGTGGTACGGCCGCGCGTGCAGGGAGAAGAACCTGAGGGTGCTGCGCAACCGATGGTAGATCTTGAACGACGTCAGCCCGCCGCCTGAACTCATCGAGACCTTGTGCCAGATCTTCGCGGCCGGGGCGACCAGCACGGTGAATCCCGCGCCTCGGGCACGGACGCACCAGTCCGTGTCCTCGTTGTACATGTAATAGCCCTCGTCCATCAGGCCGATCTTCCTGACGGCGCTCGCGGAAGCCAGCATCGCACACGCGGTCACGTAGTCGACCTCTCGCACGCCGGCATACTGCCCGACGTCCTCCTCCCGCAGCCCGATGTGACGAATGTCACCCGACCAGAAGGAGACCGCGCCCCCGGCCGACCAGACGACGCTCGGGCGGTCGGCGTAGTAGATCATCGGACCGACGAAAGCGCTTCCCGGATGCGCGTTCGCGGCGTCCACCAGAGCGCTCACCGCCCCGGCGTCCAGTTCGATGTCGTTGTTGAGGAGCAGTACGTGCTCCGCTCCCCCATCTAGCGCCAGGGTGAGGCCCGCGTTCACCCCGGCCGCGTAGCCGAGGTTCGACGGCTGTTCGGCCACGCGCACGGACGGGAATGCCTCCCGCACGAACTGCACGGACCCGTCGGACGACGCGTTGTCCACGAGTAGCACGATCATGTTCGGATACGACGAGGCGAGCAGCGTCCGCAGACAGGGCTCGAGAACCTCTCCGCCGTTCCAGTTGACAACGACCGCCCAGACCTGGGGATGCTGCACCCTAAGACCTCGCCATTTCGAGGAAGTCACGAATGGCCCTGCGCATAAGGTCGCCCGCGTGGTCGCGCTGGGCCTCCAGGGCCACGTTGGCCCGCATGCGAGGGGCGTCTCCGCTCTTGAAGTAGCGCACGACGGCGGCAGCCAGCTCCCCTTCGTCCTCAGGTTCCACAATATAGCCCGTTTCCCCGTCCCGCACCACCTCAGGGAGTCCCCCGACGTTGGTGCTTATCACGGGAAGGCCTGCGGCAAGGGCTATCTGCGTGATACCGCTTTGTGTGGCCGATACGTAGGGCAGCACGGCCACGTCGGCCGCCGAGAAGTAGTCCCCGACCGACTCGTCCGGCACGTGCTCGGCGACCACGCGGACCCGCTCGCCCAGGCTCAGCTCGTCGATGATCCGGTCGTACCTGGAGCGGTCGTCGTAGAACTCACCCACGACGAGCAGCTCCACGTCGACCTCTTTGAGTATCAGGGGCATCGCCCGGAGCAGATACGCGAGGCCCTTGTACTCGCGGACGTAGCCGAAGAAGAGCACGGTCGGCCGCGTGAGTCCCAGCGACTTCCGTACCGCGCCTCTGCCGATGCCGGACGGCGTGTAGCAGTCGTAGATCGGCAGGGCCGCCTGTCTCACCGGCGTCCTCGGGAAGAGCGAGTGGACGCGGTTCGCTACGATGCCTGAGAGGACCATGAAGTAGTCGGCCGAGGAGAGCGCGAAGTTCGTCAGGAACTGGTCGACGAACCGGTTCTCGTGGGACACGACGTTCTCGCACACGAACACGATTCGTGCGCCTGCCTTTCGTCGGAGCAACCGCGCCATCGCGCCGTAGCAGAGCCCGAAGAAGGGGTTCCACCAGACGAAGACGACCATGTCGGGACGTCTCCGTGGCTGGGAGATCCACCTGACCGCCTTCAGCCACGAGAACGGATTGACCGAATCGATGATCTGCCGCGACGGCGTGTTCTTCACGGGGTCGCGGCTGACGTTCATCTGAGTCTTCCCAGGGAAGAGCAGAGACGGATACAGCCGCGTGAACGAGACTACGTACGTGTCGTGGTCGAGCCTGAGGTTGTCGTACAGGTGGGCCACGAAAAGCGCGTTGCCGCCCCGGAGCGGATATGCCGGGCCGACGACGGCAATGCGCGCGCTTTCCTCGGTCGCAAGAGACGCGTCCGAGGGCGAACTCCTGTCAGGCGCTGTCGCCAAGCTCACCGTCCTTCCGGCCCAGACGTTCCCTGACAGGGAAAGAGATGTCCTCCCCCTTCAGGTTGGCCACCATCTCCCCGAGCAGACCGAACGAGATGAACTGCACCCCGACGACCATGAGGAGGATCGCGAGGGTCAGGAGCGGCCTGCGGCCTATCGCCTCTCCCATTATCTTGAGGACCGTCAGATAGACCCCGGAGAGAAACCCGCCCGTGAACAGCAGCGCGCCGAGCATCCCGAACAGGTGAAGTGGCCTCGTGATGTAGCGGCGCAGGAACAGCACCGTAACGAGGTCGAAGAATCCCCTGATGAAGCGCTCCGCTCCGAACTTGGAACGGCCGTACTGGCGCGCGTGGTGCTTGACCACGACCTCGGTCACCGTGAAGCCCGCCCACTGCGCAAGGACTGGCGTGTAGCGATGCAGCTCGCCGTATACCTTGATGGTCTTCACGACCTGGCGACGGTAGGCCTTGAGACCGCAGTTCATGTCGTGGATGCGCACGCCGGACAGCCTCGCGGTCACCGCGTTGTAGAGCTTCGACGGGAGTCGCTTGGACAGCGGGTCATGGCGTTCCTTCTTCCAGCCCGAGACCAGGTCGTGCCCGCTCTCGATGACCTCGAGCATCGCGGGCAGCTCGGCCGGGTCGTCCTGCAGATCGGCGTCCATCGTGAAGACGACATCGCCCGTGGCCTCCTTGAACCCCACACTTAGGGCGGCCGACTTGCCGAGGTTCCGGCCGAACACGAGCACCGTGACGTTGTCGTTCTGCTCGTGGAGGCTCCGCAGGACGTCCATCGACGAGTCGGTGCTGCCGTCGTTGATGAAGACGACCTCCCACTCACGCCCGAGGGGAGCGAGCGCGGCGCCGATGCGATCGTACAACTCCCTGATGCTGTCGGCCTCGTTCAGAAGCGGTACTACAACTGAGATATCCATGTGTCAGCCGACCTCCCCGTTCGCGCCCTCGCCAAGCCTGAGCACGGTCGATTCGATCCATTCCTTCTCGCGCCGCAGTCCCTCCGGCAGCCCGACGCGCGGAGTGAAGCCGAGTGCCTCCCTCGCCCTCGAGTTGTCGGCGAGGGTGTCTGTGACGTCTCCCCTGGCGCGCTCCACGTAGTGCCTGTCCAGGCCCCGGCCCACGCAGTCCTCGATGGCGTCCAGAGCGTCATTGAGTGTGACACGGCTCCCGCCCCCCACGTTCAGCACGCCTCCGTCCGGACCCGATTCAAGGGCTTGAACGGTAGCCGTGACCGTATCGTCGATGTACGTGAAGTCGCGCGTCTGGTGGCCGTTGCCGTAGATGGTGATCGGTTCCTTGAGGAGTCCCGAGCGTATGAAGCGGTGAAACGCCATGTCGGGCCGCTGGCGCGGGCCGTAGACGGTGAAGTACCGCAGCGAGACCGTCGGGACGCCGTAGTTCCGGTGATAGAGCACCGCGAGATGCTCGGCGGCGAGCTTGGTGACGCCGTACGGAGACACGGGGCAGGTGAGCCCGTTCTCGCGCATGGGAAGGTCCGCGGTCTCGCCGTAGACCGACGACGACGAAGCGTAGACGAACTTCGAGACGCGACCGTCCTTGACGGCCTCGAGCAGACGCTGGCTTGAGAGGATGTTGCAGTCGATGTAGGTCGAGAACGTCGTGCCCCAGCTGGCCCTGACACCCGCCTGAGCCGCCAGGTGGCAGACGGACGTCACTCCGTCGAGGATGGGCGCGAGGTCTGCGACCGCAAGGTCGGCCTCGACGAGCTCGAAGGACGCGTTGCCGCGCGCCGCGCGGATGTTCTCTTCCTTGAACGCGCGCGGGTAGTAGTCCTTGAAGGCGTCCACGCCGCGGACGTTCCTGCCCCCTGCGAGCAGGCGCTCGACGACGTGTGAGCCGACGAAGCCGGCCGCGCCCGTTACAAGGACGATGTCACTCACGTTCCTACCCCCCGCTGCACGCCTGTCCGTTCGTCGTTCCGCCGGCACCGGCCGCGCTCCCGGCCGGGCCGCCCGGCCCCCCCGCGTCGCCTGCAGTGATACTCCTGAAGCTCTCTCCTACCCTGATGCCCATCGCGCCGAACGACCACAGGCCCACGCCGGCGATGAGGAAGCCCGTCAGGGCGTGCGCGACCAGAACCACCGCCATCACCTCTGAGCGCGCCACGCCGGCCGCCGCAACGCCTCCCGCAAATATCAACCCGATGACGAACTCGTTGTAGCCGATCTGCGCGGGAGGAGTCGGCAGGATGTACGACAGCGTCAGCAGAGTATACCCGAAGAGCACGCGCGTAAAGGCGACATCCACCGAGAATGCCCTGAACATGAAGTAGAAGTAGAGGCCGTCGATGAGGACCGCAAGGCCCGTCAGGCCGAGGAAGGACCACAGAGTGCGAGCCTCCCGCCTCGCGACTCCCATGCCCTGGACGAAGAGCGCGATGAACTCGGACAGCCTCCTGTAGACACCCTCCGGCAGCCAGGAGACCAGGCGGCAAAGGAGACGCGAGGCTCCTTCCGGATTCTTGAACGCGAAGAACAACAGGGCGATCGCCAGAACGAAGATCCCCAGCACCGCGTAGATGAGCGTCGCGAGAGAGACGCTCATGCTGATGGAGAGTATGGGCACCATGGCGACGACGAAGAGGATGGAGACGAGTTCGAAGAGCTTGTCCACGAACACGGTCGGCAGGCTGGTCGCAATCGGGATCCCCTTGAGGCGCTTGAGGAAGAACGACTTCGCCACCTCCCCCGCCCTGATCGGGATGATGTAGTTGAGGAAGTACCCGGCCATGAGCATGTGAAAGCTCTCGGAGACGCGCACCGGGACGATGGGATGAAGGATGGCCCGCCATCTCAGGCTTCGCACGAAATAGGCGGTCAGGTAGAGAACGGCCGCTGCGACGAGCCACCCGGCGTTCGCCCTTGCGATGTGGCTCTTGAGTTCGCCCGCGTCAAGGCCCCGGAGAGCGAGCGCAAGAAGGACGATGCCCGCGGCGATCCCCAGCGATATGCGGAGTCGCTGGCTCATGCCGACGCCTCCCCGCCGTTCCGTCTCCGCGCCAGCACGCCTCTGTGGTGGGCGAAGAAGATCTTGAGCGGTGTGAAGCTGGTGTCCTCTATCGCGAAGTGCTTCTCGATGTCGGACAGTAGCTTGGCCCTGCGTGCGTCGTCGAAGTACGGCAGCGTGTCGATCGTCCAGGTGTACCTCTCCAGCCGCTTCGAGCCGCTGACGCGCTTCCTGAGGAAAGGGAGGAACGTCGCGGCCACTTCCTCTATCGGCGAGTCGATGTCGGGCCACCACGGCGTGTCGACCAGCAGCCGCTCCACGACCTCGAAGCCCCGTTCGGCGAGCTTCCTCGCGATCACGCGCGTGTTCATCACGGAGATGTTGCCGTGGCTCCACGCCTCGCCCGCCGCCTTGTGATGGAGGCGGTGGACCGGGAACCCGTAGTTCCAGGTGTTGGAGACGAAGACCATGACGAACCGGCTGCTGGCCTCGCACATCTCGTCGAGAAGTGCGTCGGCCGAAGCTACCTGCGGCAGGGAATTGAAGTTCCACACGAGGTCGTACGAGCGCGGCTCGACACCTAGAGAATCGCCGTCGGCCGCGCGGATGGTCACTCTGTCACTGAGGCCGAGGACGCTCCACGCGCGCTCGGCGAGCGCCACCTCGCCGGGATCACCGAGCACGAGTTCGACGGAGGCGCCGCGCTGCGCCAGCGGGATGCTGTTGAGCCCGCTGATGCCGGTTATGCCGTCGGTGGGCCCCTCGAGGACCTTGTGTATCGTGTGCCTCTCAGCGAGCCTTGCGAGCAGCCGCGCGACGGCGACACGCTCGTAGGTGGTTCCAAGCCCGGTGTCCTTGTTGGTCGCCGGCATCCGTCAGAGCTCCCTCCTGAGTGTTTCCGCTACTTCCTCCGGTGTGGGCGGGCACCCGCCGAGGTGCGTCAGCGCCTCGCTGTCGGCCAGCCCGCGCGTGCACTGTCCCAGGCAGACCACGCGCCCCGGCTGGTCCGGGATCTTCGCGGCCTTGCCCTGGATGATGTGCAGCTTCCGGAAGACGCCCCAGTACGCCAGCTTGGGCACGAGCGTGAACCAGTACTTCGGTCGTCGCACCGCCAGGTGCACGGCGCCGCTGAAGGAATCTATGCACATGGAGCACGCGGTAGGGTCGCGCCACGAGTATATGTTGACTACCCTCCCGAAGCTCTCGTTGGCCGGCTCGAAGCTCCTCGATGGCGCCGTGCCGATGACCTCGGGGTTCATGTTGCCCACCCCCAGCTCGTACGCGAGCCTCAGGTGCTCGACCTTCATGGGGTCGAACCCCATCAGACGCGCCGCCACCGAGTCGACCTCCAGCATGTTCGTGCCCACCGCGAAGACGCGCGACTTGACGACCTTCCCGTGAAGCGGCCCGTCGCCCTCTACCCCGGTGATGCCGTCCAGGACGATGAGGTCCGGCGGCCGGATGGAGGCGTGCTGGGCCAGCGGGTCGTGCAGGCCCAGCTGATGGTCGCGTTTCTTGTCGGACTCGGACAGGAGTCCCTTGTGGTTCTTGACCGCGAGCGTGACCGTCGTGTAGCCGTGCGTCTTGAGCTTCGGAACGTTGATGTAGAGGTCGGCGTCCTCCACGATGGCCGGGACTCCCAACTCTCCGTATTTCCACTTTCTCTTGCGGCGTTCGGCCGTGTTGAGATTGACGAGTTCGATGCCGAGTCGAGCGGCCAGCTTCGAGTAGCCGGTGACGCGGAAGACCTCCTCGACGTCGAGCCCGACCCCCGGCCCGTCGCCCATCGCTATGGACGTGAATCCCCGCTTCCGGAGCACGTTGACGAGCGCCTCGACCACCACGGGATGAGTGACCACGGCCGTCTTCGGACTGGCGGCTATCACGAGGTTCGGCTTTATGAACGCGGTGCGCTTGCCCGACAGGTCGGCGCCGAGCGCACCGAGCGCGCGTTCGATCGCGTCCTGGACATCATCGAGCCTGTGGTGTGCCACCTCGTCCAGAAAGACCGCCACGTGAGCCTCCTGCCGCCGTTTCCACCTCTTGCCGCCGCCCGCACTTCCTCTACTTCCGCCCTCCGACCCGCCCTCCAGACGCCACCTCCAAGGCCACGCCGGTGACGGTCGGCACGTGCATCAGCATGTTCGTGTAGCCGGCGTTCGCGAGCGGACAGGCGCACGCGCCCGCCCGGACCCTCTTCCGTTCCTCCACGGCCTTCTCGCCGTGCCAGATGCGGCCGAAGTCGTAATCGACGTCGCGCAGATTCCCCATCGACTCGGCCTTGATGCAGCAGAACCACACGTGCCCGTCAGGCGCGATCTGGGCCGATGCCACCCCGGCGTAGCACGGGATCGGCTGCGTGCCCGTCGCCAGGTATCGCTTCACCAACTCGTAGTAGCGCACCCTGAACGACTGCGTGATGCGTGAGATGCCCGAATAGTGCTGCTCCTTGATCCTGGCGATCAGGAAGTCCACGGCGCCTCCGTACGCAGTGGCTGTCGGCGTGATCGACGCTCCGAGAGTCTCGAGCTCCACGCGCTCCTCTGCTATCTCTGTGATGAACGAGTCCGGCGCGAGTTCCCGGACGACGTACTCGTAGATGGAAGGTATCCGCTCGACGTTGTGGACCGAAATGACCGTGTGGACGCCCACCGTGAGGTTCGGCGACTTGAGTGCCCGGAGCCCCCGATAGGTCTCGACGGCCTTCTCGAAGCTGCCGTCTACGCCCCGGATCCGGTCGTGCTCCTCCCCCACGCCGTCCAGCGACAGGTTGATGATGACCTGCGTCTTGGGGCAGCGCCCCGCGAGGTCCTCGACCATCGACGGTATCCGGGATGAGAGCAGTCCGTTCGTCGGAATATTGATGATCCCAGGGCGTCCGTGCCGGTACGCGCTCTCGCAGATGTCGGGAAGGTCGGCTCTGAGGAAAGGCTCGCCGCCGCTCATCGTGTACCAGTAGGGCGCCCGGCCGAGCGACCGGAACGTCCGGTCGAACTCCTCGGCCGTGAACTCCTCGGCGTCCTTGGTGTAGACGTTGCAGGTGAGGCAGCGCGAATTGCAGCGGTAGGTCACGCTGACCGTCAGGTTGAGCGGCAGGATCTTCGGCCACCCGGTCGCGTGCGCCATCTTGTAGAGTGGGATCTTCGCCAGTATCTCAACCATCGACCGCCCCCGCCCCCGTGGCTTCTGTGTCGTGGGTCGCGGGTGCGTCGAGGCTCTTGGTGCTTCGGGACACTTCCCACGTATAGGGGTTCTTCTTCAGCACGTAGTAGTCGATGGTGCCCAGAAGGCGCCCAATGAACTCGAGAAAGACGCCGCCCGCGGTCCAGAGCAGCGTGCGCGGCGAAGGTGTGAGGTCCTCGATGAGAACGGAGAGGATGCCTCCGATCTTCTTCGTCGAGACCTCGTAGGACTGGACCTTCGACAACCAGATGTGACCGGCGTAGATGCGCCTTCTCTGCTTGAGAAAGTCGCCGACGGTCGACGCGCCCTTGTTGTAGATGATCGCCTCGGGCGCGTAGGCCAGAGAACTGCCGCGCTCGATCACGATGGCCTCTATGCTGGCCTCGTCGACGGCCGTGTCGGGCGGTATCGAACGCACGAACGACCGGAACGCGACCATTTCTCCGAGTTTCGGGGACTTGAGCGCCAGCATGTGATGAAGACGCCAGAGCATGTGGACCACGAACCCCATGAAGGTGTTCGGGTCGTCGACGGGGGTCGGCCGGCCGCCGGTCATCCCCACGCTCGGGTTCTCGAAGGGTGCCAGCATGCGCTCCACGCAGTCGGGCGCGGGTATGGTGTCGCCGCTCTCGAGGACGAAGATGTCGGCGTCGGCCGCCTCGAGGAACAGGTTGATAGCGGACGCCTTGCCCATACGCTGCTCCTGCCTGATGAGCGAGATGCGCTGGTCACGAGCGGCCCAATCGCGGACGATCTCCTCAGTGCGGTCGGCCGAGCCGCTGGACACAACGACTATCTGACGTATCTCCACACGCTCCAGCGACTGGCTGGTGAGCGCGGCCAGCAGCTTGTCGATGTTCTGCTCTTCGTTGTATGCCATCACGCCCACGCTTGCTGTCAGCAACTGGTATCCTCCGCTGGTCTCGCTACTGCCCGAGCAGGAGCCTGTCTCCCAGGAATCTCGGGAGTCCCGCATTGATGATCTTCGCCCTGGCCGTGTGGAGGTCGTACGCGACCTGCACGAGCCGCGCACTCCTGTCCTCGAGGTCGAGGATGGCGAAAGACGCCCTCGGGTCGCCGTTGCGCGGCTGCCCCACGCTACCCACGTTTATCAGCACGCGTGCCCCCGCCGGTAGCGCGACCTCGCCCTCCAGGAGCTCGCTCGTTCCCACCTCGGTTCTCAGGACGATCATCGGAACGTGTGAGTGTCCGATGAAGCAGAACGACTCGTCGAAGCTCGAGAACTCCCTCGCGGCCGCCTGCGGACTCAGCACGTAGCGCCACTTCTCAGGTTCTCCCGGGGACGCGTGAACGAGCCTGACGTCCGGAAGGAAGCTCTCGTACGGCATGGCCTTGAGGTAGTCCAGGTTATCCTTGGTCAGCTCGTTGCGAGTCCATTGAATGGCCTGGACCGCCCACGAGTTGAAGTAGGCCTCCTCGGCGGGGTTGACAGCGGCCTGATCGTGATTGCCCTTCGTGGTCACGTCGGCCCGTTCCCTCGTGAGTTCAACCGCCTCGTTGGGATTGGCGCCATAGCCCACGACGTCGCCGAGGCACAGGATGCTGTCGATCTCCATCTCGTCGATCGCCTCGAGCACCGCGGTGAACGCCTCGTAGTTGCCGTGTATGTCGCTCAGGATGGCGTATCGCACGGGGAGTCTTCGCCCTCCGTCTTTGCTCCGTATCTGACTTCGCCGGCTATCCGGTCCAGGACTCCGTTGACGAACTTGCCGCATTCGTCCGAGCTGAACTTGCGGGCGATCTCGACGGCTTCGTTGATTATGACCCCGACGGGCGTGTCGGGCCGCTCGAACAGCTCGTACACGCCAATACGGAGCACGGTGAGGTCCACAATGCCCATCCGCGAGATGTCCCAGTGCTCGCTGGCGCCGGCTATCGCGCTGTCGATGCCCTCGACACCCGCGCGCACTCCGGAAACGAGTGTGGCCGCGAATGCACGAGCTTCGGCGGCGGCATCGTCGATGTCCGGAATGCCCAGATCCGTCAGCCCCGTCAGCTTCTCGCGGTACAGGAGCATGACGGCGAGTTCACGACCTTGCCTTCTCACTTCCATGAGCGGAACGCCCCTCCCGACGCAGACTATTCCATCGCCGCGTAGAGGTCGGCCAGTTCCATGGCCGACTGCGCGGCGTCCCAGCCCCTGTTTCCGCTCTTCGATCCGGCCCGCTCCATGGCCTGCTCGAGGCTGTCCGCGGTCACCACTCCGAACACCGCCGGAACGCCCGTTTCAGCCGCCACGTGAGCGACGCCCTTGGCAACTT
>JBDRTQ010000295.1:0-2010 GCA_043823885.1 Candidatus Eiseniibacteriota bacterium
GGACGTACGCGTGGTTGTTTCGAGCGGCTACTGCGAGCAGGAGGTCGTAGGCAAGTTCACGGACGGCGGGATAGTGGGCTTCGTTCAGAAGCCGTACCGATTGGAGAAGCTCATCGCCGAGGTCGAGGCCGCGGCGCGGGGCGGAGGCGTTCAGTAGACTTCGCAGAGGGGGCATGTTCCACCGAAGAGACCGGAGCCGCACGGCTCCGGTCAGATCTTGTACGGCCCCTACGCGCCGGAGACGCTCCGGAGTCCGCTCAAGCGAGGGTGACGAACATCACTCCGGCCAGCGCCATGGCGACGGCCGGCGACTTCCTGAGGGTGATGCGTTCGTGGAGAAAGACCGCAGCGAGCGGGAGCACGAAGACTGCGCTCGTCTGGTTGAGTATTGAGGCGGTCGAGGCCTGTGTGTACTTCATGCCCCCTATCCAGACGATCATGGCCAGGTAGGCACCGAGCACGGCAGCGGGGATGGCTACCTTCCACGTGCGGGAGGGCTTGGGCGTCGACCACAGATAGCGACGTCGCGGAGACACGACCGTCAGGAGCATCAGGGCGGCGACACCCGCGAGGAGCCTGACGGCGGTGGACCAGAGGACGGGCGAGCGGCCCAGTACGGGCTTGGCGATGGTGACGCCGAGGGCGTTCAAAGCGACGGCCAGCGTGGCGAGACCGACTCCCCTTCGTATGTCGCGCGCGGAGAGACCGGACGTGGGGTCGCGGGCGGTCGTGAGCGATATGCCGAGGAGAATGAGGCACGCACCGACGAGGTCGCCGGGACTGAGCCTCTCACCGAGAAGGGAGAATGTGAAGAGGATGACGAAGGGGCTGTACGCGAGACTCACTATCTGCGAGAGACCGGCGCCGACAATGTTGAGGCTCTTGAAGAAGAGAGTGTGCCCGATGGCGATCCCGAGAACTCCGCTCAGGGCCAGGATCGCGTAGTCGAGGAGGGGCGCGTCGCGGAAGAGGCTCTGCCTGAATACGATGAGCGTGATCGAAAGGAGCACCGTGGCAACGATGTTCTTGAAGAAGTTGAGGCCCAGGGGTGCAATGTTGCGACCGCTCATCCGGAAGAGCACCACGGAACCGGGCCAGATGAGAGCGGCGGCGACGGAGAGGACCTCTCCGAGGTGAGGAATCGTCACTTGGTTGTCCTTTCGGCCGGAGTGCCAGAGATTCGGGGAGAATAGCACAACTGCGGGGTCGTCGCGAGTCATCCGGGGGAGGGCGGTGGCGTGGGCGTGGGAGACCACGAGGTGATGGGGACCCGGGTGATGGGGACTTGCTGCTTGACAGGAGGCAGGTCAAGAATATAGTATACAAGTTTGTAGAAGAGGCGGGCCAAAAGTGACTTACGATACTGTCCGGGAGGAGTCGTGGATTACGCCGTAATCAGGACCGGAGGACTCCAGTTCAGGGTGTCCCAGGGAGACGTCATCCGCGTACCGCGGATGAAAAGCGATGTTGGCGAGGCCGTCGAGATGCCGGACGTGCTGGCGCTGAGCGTCGGTGGTGACATGATGATCGGCACGCCGCTCATCGTGAGCGCGAAGGTCAAAGCAGAGATCGTCGGGCACGGAAGAGGCCGAAAGGTCATCGTCTACAAGTAGAAGCGCAGGAAGGGCTACCAGGTGAAGAAGGGGCACAGGCAGGGTTTCACGGAGCTCCGCATCACTGGTATCGCCCCGTAGTCGCAGGCAGCCCGAGCCGGAACGACAGGTCCAGGAGGGGGTTAGCGAATTGGCACACAAGAAGGGCGTAGGTAGCTCGAGAAACGGGCGCGATTCCAGGGCGCAGCGCCTCGGCATCAAGCGCTTCGGCGGGCAGTTCGTCCGCGCGGGAACCATCATTCTCAGGCAGCGAGGCACCAAGTTCTATCCCGGGGAGAATGTGGGACGGGGCGGTGACGATACTCTCTTCGCACTGACGGACGGGCTCGTGACATTTGAACGTTGGGGCCGTGACAGGAAGCGCGTGCGCATCCAGTAGGACTCAGAGTGGACGTCG
>JBDRTQ010000296.1:0-3879 GCA_043823885.1 Candidatus Eiseniibacteriota bacterium
GTACAGCCTGTACCAAGCGGCGTAGTTCCACGTGGTCCCCGCGTCACCAGACGGGATACCGACTCTCTGACGGTTGACGAAGATACCGGCCCTGTGAGGCTCTGATGCCGGGTCGCTGTTCCAGAGTTCCCAGCGAATGGCCAGCCAGTCGTTGCCCGCGAAGGCGTCCCAATCGTCCGTCCAGACGCCCCAGAACGGACCGCCGTACCACGCGCCCGGGGACTCATCCACGAAGCCATCGGGCCTCGTCACGCAGTCGTAAACGTCGTTCGAGGCCAGCGAGAGGTTGAAGATGTCCTCGGTAGGCCTGGGCAGATCCACCCACTCGTCCCACTGCCCGACGAGCTTGGCCGCACCGCTGATGTCGATCGGCGGGCTGACGAGCCACGAATCCTGGTCGTCCACCATCGTGCCGCCGAACGGATCGACCGCAGCGTACATCCAGCTGCCGACGGGCCGGTCGTCGCACGTGAAGGAACGTCCGGTCACGAAGTCCAAGCCGAACCGGCCGCGCCAGAACGTCACGCCCGTAGCACCTGATGCGATGACGTCGTCGTGGATCCAGCCGTTGTTCCCTGACTCGCTGTCGTCTGCGAACACGGCCGTGGGATTGCCGTCCACGTAGATCTCGATGTTGTCCAGCTGCCACGCGCCGTCGAGGCACGAGTTGAAAGGCGGGTTGTTCCACTGGTCCTGAGACGAGTACGCGCCGTCGGACTCGAACCGGAACCTCAGGTCGAACTCCACACCGACGGTCCACGGGCTGATGTCCTCGACCATGTGGCCCTGACCCTCGGGGTTCGTCCCGGTCCAGTTCTGAGACGTGCCGGGAGTTCCCGCGAAGCCGGGGTTGGCCTGGAAGTGCACCGTGTACCACGTGTCCGCGGTCGCAGAAGAACGCACGTCCACGTACCCGTAGTCGTAGTCGTTCTCCATCGCGTAGCGCTGGTCGAACTCCAGGATCACGGCCGTCGTGGCGGTCGTCGTCTCGGTGAAGTGCCGCTCGAGAGTCTGAAGCCACTCGTTGCCGTATCCACGTGCCTGCCGCCAGCAAGCATCGTACGTGCCGCACCACCATGTGCTGTCGCCGAGATACAGCTGGGTCAGACGAATCGTGTCGTGGTGCCAGTAGTTGTCACTACTGAGCGTTCCACTGCGGTCCCAGGCCGTCCAGCCGGCGTTGTCGCCTGACAGATCTTCGAAATCGGCATCGAAGATCCACAGCGTCTCGAGCCTTGTTCCTTCGAGGTCGAGGCCGCTCCTGGGCATGTTCGGCTCCGGCACACGGCTCTCATTGTAGATGCCGTCGTCGAAGGCGTACGCGCCCAAAGCCAGCGCCAACACCGTCCCGATTGCGGCAGCAATCAGAAATATGTTCTTCATTCGCTCAGTCCCCCCTCATAACAGAAGGCAAATCCTGCTCAACCTTCACCATCTATGCTTCTCACTCCCCGACCACGCGCGAAGCGTGAAGGCGACACCGCCGGCGCGCTGGCCGGGGTGATCGTTTTAGAGTGATCAGCTTTGTCGAAGCAACACGCAATCCCAAGTGCAGTGAGTACCCTCAAGCTCGGTGCGCGTAAGCGGTACAAAAATACCCGCTTACAAGACGCTCGATCTTGCACGGGCTCGTGGATCGAAGGCCCGCCCGCACCCTCGCTATTTCCCGACTCGTTGAAGATTATACCAACTTGCAGTGCCTGTGTCAACGGCAATCACTGGGAGGTAAGCGGCGCTGCTAAGGGCCGTTCGGGGATTTCAGATCGCTCAGGAGCGCCTCCAGAGCGGGAACGGGAGCGCCTCCGAGGGCGAGGTGGCGCCGGTAGTGGAACGCGGCCAGATTCGGGTTCCCTGCGTCGAAATAGTACGTCAGGGCGATATTGAGGTGGGCCGGAGCGAAATCGGGGCGGATCCTGATCTCGGCGCCGTACTCGAGAAGAGCCTCGTCGTGGCGCCCGGCTTCGTTCAGGAACACTCCGTACATGTAGTGCCCGCCGTCGAGGGCAGGCTCCAGGCGCAGCGCCTGCGCCATCAGCACAATGGCCTCGTCCAGAAGCCCCATGTCGCGCTTGATGAGCGCCTGACGCCTGAGCGGCTCCCCGGAATCTGGCGCCAGACGCGACGCCTCATGGAGCAGTTCCGTGGCCTCCACGACTCGTCCGGTCTTCGCCAGTGTGTCGGCCCGCGCAATGGCTGCCAGCGCGTCAGGCGGTATCGCGCGGCCGCCGGATCCCCCGAGGAGAGCCAGATAGAACTCTATTTCGGCCCGCTCCTCGCCCCTGGAATCCCATCTCAGGGCCTCTTTGAGCCACTCCTCGGCCTCGGCCGGGCTACCGGCCCGATACAGGATGACCCCACGCTCCTTGAGCGCGCTTGCGTTTCTTCCGTCCAGGCCGAGCACGGTGTCGATGTGGGCAAGCGCCCGGTCGTAGTCCTCTTTGCGTTCCAGCAGCATGGCAAGATTGACCCGCGCAGCCACGTAGCCCGGATCCCGCCTCAGAGCATCTCTGAAGGCCTGCATCGCCTCCTCCGTCCGCCCGGCCCCTGTCAGCGCGGCCCCGAGGTTCAGGTAGCTCTTCGGGTAGTCCGGGTCCAGCCTGATAGCGGTCTCGTACTCCGCGACGGCTTCCTCTGTCATTCCCCGCTCGGCGTAGATGATCCCCAGCCGGAAATGCGGCTGGGCGAACCCCGAGTCTCGATCGACGTCGTAGTGGTTGGCGTTGACCACGAACAGAAGGACCGCCAACGCCACGGCGGGCGCGGCAAGCGCTGCGAGGTTCCGTGACCGGACCCTGTCTACGAGTTCAAAGACGGCGTACGAGGCCAGGACAATAAGAACCGGCACGACCGGAAGCCTGTATCTGGCGACCACGAAGAACGCGGCGATCGACAGCAGATACACGGAGGCGTACAGCGCCAGCAGTCTTGGCCTCCTCCTCCGGAACGTCAGCCCGAGTCCGAGGAGTCCCAGAGGAGCGATGATGGCGAACCCCGGCAGGGGCAGCGTCAGGAGCGGCGAGTAGCGTTTCTGGAAGTAGTAGTTCTCCAGCTGGGGCAGTTCGTACGAACTCATGACGAACGCGACCTTCCGCACCATGAGCTGCGCCCACTGCCCGGGCCGCGCCTTGATGTGGTCCCAGGCACGGTCGTACCAGTAGCCGGAGACCTCGGACGGCCTGAGCTCGCGACCCAGCGCGCGCTCGGCGATAGTCTCTCCGTCCGGATCGGTGACGATGTCCAGGCCCTCCGGCTTGACGTAGCCGCCCGTCGCACCCTCGCCGTTCCCGATGAAGAAGTTCAGCCCGCCGTTCGAGGTGATGGGAACGAAGTCCCGCTCCACAACGAAGTTCCGCACGGTCACGGGGGCAACCACCACGACGATGCCCAGCACGACGAGCGCGGCGCGGCGAACCGCCGCAGAGCGCGCCCCCGACGGCCCCCCGGCACTCCCGACCGCTCGCGATGCGCCGGCCCTCTGCACCGCGGAGGCGGAACGTGCGGGGCGGTCGCGTGTGGGAAACCCGATCCAGAGCACCGCCGCCGTCGCCGAGACGAGCGCGGCGGCCCTGCCGACGGCGGCGAGGCCGAGCACCGCTCCGGCCGCCAGATAGTGAACGGACCGTCCGGACGTGTCGGCGCGCACGACCAGGAACACGGCAAGGACATTGAGGAAGACCAGAAGCGGAGTGAGCAGCACGGAACAATCGTAGAAGATGAGAGCTCCGTAGCTCGCGGTGACCAGACCGGCCAGCAGGCCGACCTTCCGGTCGAAGACCTCCCGCCCCAGGAGGTAGACGAGCGCCGCCGTTGCCGACCCCAGTCCAGCCTGGATCATGCGGACAAGGAGCAGGTCTCTCCCGAACAGCCTGTAGACCATCG
>JBDRTQ010000297.1:0-3308 GCA_043823885.1 Candidatus Eiseniibacteriota bacterium
CTCAAAGGCCGAGCGGGGGTAGTCGTAGCAGTGCAGCAGCCACAGGGCGGCCAAGTGGAAGACGGCGGCCCAGATGGTCTGGATCTCAGCGACGCTCCTTTACCTGACGGTCATCTCGCGGCTGGGCTGCGCTCCCGGCGATCCTCAGTTCCAGGGGATAGAGCGGGGGCTCTGGGGGGTCGGTGTGGTGGCGGTTGCACTGACGCTCATCTCCGGGGCGGACTACCTGGTCTGGAGCAAGGACTCCGGAGACGATGTCGTGCGGGTCGACCGGAACGAGGAGGGCTAGGCGGCATGGAAGAGCGCACTGCGAGACTGAACCCGCTGGTCAGGTTCCTGGCCACCGGAGCCTACCTGGGATATGCTCCCGTCGCTCCCGGCACGGTGGGGTCTCTCGGTTGCGCGGTGCTCGTCTGGTTCGCCGTCCCCGAGGTGACTCATTTGAGCTCGCCGCTGGCGGTCGGTGTGGTGGTTCTTTCCACGCTCGCGTTCGTCGCGCTGGCCATCTGGGCGGCCGGTCTTGCCGAGAGGAGCTTCGGACACGACGCGTCCAGGATCGTTATCGACGAGTACGCCGGTTTCCTCATCTCCGTTCTCCTGCTTCCCAAGTCACTCTTCGTGTTCGGCGTGGCGTTCCTGCTGTTCAGGGCCCTGGACATCGTGAAGCCGTTTCCCGCGAGGCGGGCCGAGGCACTCCCCGGAGGCACCGGAGTCGTGCTTGACGACGTCGTAGCGGGCATCTACGCGAACGTATTGCTACGGGTCATGCTGCTGGTTCAGGGCTGGTGACCCAGTACCTACCTGACGGTGGTCGAATGAAGGCCGAGCTGATCACCATAGGCGGCGAGCTTCTCGACGGAAGCCAGGTCGATCTCAATGCGACCTACCTGGGCTCGCGTCTGACGTTGCTCGGCGCGGACGTCGTACGCGTTACATCGGTGCCGGACGCGGTCGATGCGATCGAGGAAGAGACGGCTCGCGCGCTCGACCGCGCGCGGATCGTCATCACGACCGGGGGCCTGGGCGTCGCGGCCGACGACCGTACGAAGCAGGCCGTGGCCAGGCTGCTCGGCCGGAAGCTCGTCCTTGACGAGGACGTCCTCGAGAAGGTCCGCGGGTGGTTCGAGGCGAGGAACCTCGCGATGCCCGAGGCCAGCGTCGCGATGGCCATGCTGCCGGAGGGCGCGCGTCCGATAGAGAACCACAAAGGAACGGCGCCCGGGCTCCTGTTCGAGAAGGGCGACGCCC
The DNA here is from genome assembly GCA_043823885.1 of Candidatus Eiseniibacteriota bacterium. Taxonomy (GTDB): domain Bacteria; phylum Joyebacterota; class Joyebacteria; order Joyebacterales; family Joyebacteraceae; genus JALGZG01. Next base: position 1,249 of record JBDRTQ010000297.1, read on the forward strand.
TCCTCTTCGTCCTGCCGGGTGGTCCAACGGAACTCAGAGCGATGTTCGAGAACTACGTGTCGCCTTTCCTCGAGGGAAGGGGGCTCAAGCCGCTGGCCCAGGAGCGTTTCATCCGGACGACGGGCCTGGCCGAGTCCGAGGTCGCCGAGAGGATCGAGGCGCTCGCACGCCGCCTGGCAAGGACCGACATCGTGTACCTCCCTTCCATTACCGGCGTCGACCTCAAGGTGATCGGACGCGGCCAGACCGCGGTCGAGGCCGCGAAGACCGCGGAGACCTCGCAGGAGAAGCTGTCCGCCAGGCTCGAACCGTACGTCTACGCGCGCGGCGACGAGTCGATCGAGAAGGTCGTCGGGTACCTCCTTACGATGAGAGACTTGACCGTGTCCGTGGCCGAGTCGTGCACCGGAGGACGGCTCGGGTGGAGGATGACGCGCGTTCCGGGAAGCTCCGACTACTGTGCGGGCGGCGTCATCGCCTACTCGGACGAGCTTAAGAGACGTCTTCTCGGGGTCAAGGCCGCCGTCCTCAAGAAGCACGGTGCGGTCTCCGCCGAGACGGCGCTCGAGATGGCGCAGGGCGTCCGCGCCAAGTGCGCCACGGACTGCGGCGTCGCGATCACTGGACTGGCCGGCCCGGGAGGCGGCACGGAAGAGAAGCCCGTGGGCACGGTCTTCATCGCTGTGTCCGGCAGCTCCGGCGACCGGGTGAGAGAGCTGCGCCTCGCCGGCAGCAGGGGCGCCATACGACGCGCCGCCGTCCAGGCCGCGATGGAGCTCTTGAGGCGCTTCCTCCTCAACATCGAGGATTGCACGTGACCGTTCGGACATTCATAGCTTTGGAGTTGTCCGATGGGCTCAAAGAAGGCATACTCGGCCTGATAGATGAGCTGCAAGAACGGGGCGTCCGGGCCGGCTGGGCCAGGCGCCAGACGTTGCATCTCACACTCAAGTTCCTGGGAGACGTCGAAGAGACGGAGCTGCCCGAGGTCGTCGCGGCGGTGGCGCGGGCCTCGGCAGGCATGTCTCCGTTCAGCTTCGACACGCGTTCGCTGGGCGCTTTCCCCTCTCCGGCGCGCCCCAGGGTACTCTGGGTGGGAATCGAGCCTGTCGACGAGCTCATGGCTCTCCAGCAGGCCGTGGACGGCGAGCTGACCAAGCTGGGCTTCCCGCGGGAGAAACGGCGGTTTCATCCCCACATAACCCTCGGGAGGATACGAGACCCCCGCGCAGAGAGCGTCCAGGAGGTACTGGAGGCTCTCGTTGCCCCAGAGGAGAAGGTGGTAGCAACTGAGGTCCGGGTGATGCGAAGCACGCTTCGCCCCGGAGGTGCGTTGCACGAACTCGTTCAAGCAGTTCCCCTGGACAGCGGGTCCTGAGAGTGAGCATCAGAGAGCTTTGGTCGCCGCGCTTGAAGCGCGGCCCGGGGAGGTCACGATGGCAGAAGAGAAGGGCAAGCAGAAGGCGTTGGATCTCGCCGTTTCACAGATAGAGAAGCACTACGGCAAGGGTTCGATAATGCTGCTCGGCAGCCACGACGTGGGGCAGAGCATCGAGGTCATTCCCACGGGGTCCCTGTCGCTCGACATCGCGCTGGGAGTGGGTGGGGTGCCGCGCGGACGCGTCATCGAGATATTCGGTCCGGAGTCGTCCGGCAAGACGACTCTGGCATTGACCATCGTTGCGAACGCGCAGAAGCGCGGGGGCGTCGCCGCGTTCATAGATGCGGAGCACGCGCTGGACCCCGGATACTCGCGCGCGCTTGGAGTGGACACTGACAACCTGCTCATCTCACAACCTGACACCGGCGAGCAGGCGCTCGAGATCACTGAGATGCTCGTCAGAAGCGGGGCCGTTGACGTCATAGCCATCGACTCGGTCGCCGCCCTCGTGCCGCGCGCCGAGATCGAAGGCGAGATGGGCGACTCGCACGTCGGCCTGCAGGCCAGGCTGATGTCGCAGGCGCTGCGGAAGCTCGCGGGTTCCATATCGCGCTCGAGGACCTGCGTCATATTTATCAATCAGATCAGAATGACGATCGGCGTGATGTTCTGCAACCCC
>JBDRTQ010000298.1:0-3581 GCA_043823885.1 Candidatus Eiseniibacteriota bacterium
GACTCGATGTCGTCGATGCAGGTGATGGCGTCCATCTCGAAGACGTTGTGGATCCACGTGACGTGCTTGTCGCCGATGCCCTGGATGTCGTGTCCACCGTACCCGTTCCAGTAGAGCGTCGGGCACTGGACGGGCTCGACGCCGATGGTCAGCGCGTCGTGGAACTCGTGCTTGATGCGCTCTCCGGCCGCTATCGTGCCGGCCGAGCCCATCGCCGACACGAAAGCCGCGATCTTCCCGTTGCCGATGCCCTTCTCCGCGAGTTCGGCCGCCACCTCAATACACGAGTTGCCCGTGCAGTAATAGTGGAAGCGGTAGTTTCCGAACTCCTCGAACTGGTTCATGATCCGGTTCTTCGGGTCCTTCCTGAGTTCGTTCGCCGCGTCGTAGATCTCCTTGACGTTACTCTCGCACCCGGGGGTCTTCACGTAGCGCGCGCCGTATCCCTCGATCTTATCGAAGCGTTCCTGGCTCATGAGCTCGGGTAGAAGCACCAGCGAGTCGAACCCCATCCGCGGCCCCACGTACGCCCCGCCGATCCCGTAGTTCCCCGTCGAGGGCCAGACCAGAGTATGCACGCCGGGCTCGATGTCTCCCTGGAGCTGGTGCTCCATGCATACGGAATACGTCGCACCCACCTTGTGGCTCCTGGTGGGGAAGTCCTTGCTGTAGAGGACGACGATGTTGGCGTCGACTCCGGTCAGCTCCTTCGGCAGGACCACGTAGTAGATCCCGCCTTCAATGTTTCGCCACGTGATGTTGTAGAGGTTGATGGGGTCGAGCTCGTCCTCCCTCGCGGCCTTGAGCGCCAGCGCGCGGATCGCCGGGTCGATCTTGGAGGGATGGAGCATCTCTTCGAACGTGGGGCCGAACACGAGTTGCTTGGTGCTCATTTGATCTCCTCTTTGGCAGCACTTCTTGGCGCCCCGGGGGATTACCCCGGCGCTCAGACAGTCGACGCTTCGCGTCCAACTCGCGGCGGGGCAACCCCCGGGCCGCCTTGCGCGGCCCCCGTGGCGCCCCGCCCCAACTGCCTGGCATCGTCTACGCTGATGTTACATCGCCACGTGTATCTCGAGTATGTCCTCGTCCTCGACGACGTGGTCGCGCTCTACGATCTGACCGTCGAATTTGCCCGAGCCCCAGACCTTCGCGAACTTCAGATTGTCCGCGAACTCCCGGTGGATCTTGAACGCTACGTCCTGAACCGTGCTCCCGCGCTTGACCATGAACGGCTTCTTCATGTCGGCGTCCTTGCCCGGGATCTTGCTGTAGACGCGCACGACGTCCAGGAACTCGTAGAGAACGTCCTTCATCTCATCGAGACCTTCTCCGGTCTCCGCCGAGATGGGAAGAACCCGGAACTCGTCGCCGACCACTTCCAGGAAGAACTCGAGGTTCTCAGACGCCTTGGGACTGTCGCACTTGTTCGCTATGACGAGGGTGGGCTTGACGTTCCTCGGCAGCTCGATCTCCGACGGGTCGTGCACCGGCGACAGCCTGACGCCCTTCGTTGTGAGGATCTCCCTCACGAACAGGAACGAGTCGATGCAGTCGTCACTCGAAAGGTCGATGACCAGAAGGGCGGCGTCGGCGTTCCGGATGATCTCCGGCAGCCAGGTGTCGATGTGCTCACGCGCCAGGGGAGGGATGTCGACGAGTTCGATGTAAATGTCCCTGTACGGCATCATCGCCGGCGCGGGCAGCCGGGTCGTGAACGGATAGTCGGCGACCTCGGGCGTCGCGTTCGTGGTCGCCGCAATGATCTGTGACTTGCCCACGTTCGGAGTGCCGACCAGTACGACCTGCGGCGACTCGCCCTTCGGAACGTGGTAAGAGGGGCCCTTGCGGCCCTTCTTGCCAGGCTGCTCAAGCTCGGCCTTGAGCCTGGAGAGCTGCTTCCTGTGGTTGGCGCGAAGCTTGTCCGTACCCTTGTGCTTGGGTATGATAGCCATCATCTCCTGAAGAGCGGCTATCTTGTCCTCGGTCGTCTTCGCCTCGCGGAAGCGCTGCTCCGCGCTTAAGTACGGAGGGGGAAGATTGGCTGGCATCTGTTCCTCGGCTCTGGACGGTTTCCGGCTGCAACCAACGATTCTAGCGCGGCCGGGCGCTATTATCAAGACGCCCGGCCTATCGGGGACGAAACACATGGACCCCATCCGCAATCATAGGCTTCGGGTCCCGCGGGACCGCCCCTCAGCCGAATATCGACCACGCGGGGGCACACCGGAGCATGATCTGAACGAGCGACCACGAGGGCCCTCATCTTGACCTGCGCGGCTACCAGGATCGTGTTCACACTGATGCTCGTGCTGTTCGTGGCCGGCTGCGACTGGTACGGGCACGATGAAGTGGCGCTCAGGCCGCTGCCGTACCCCTACGATGCCGGCGTCGCCGTTGACAGCGGCGGCGAGCCCGACTGTCTGGCCGAGCACGGCGTCAGGTTCGTCTACGGTGGTGAGGAGGTCCGGACCGCGGGGCAGGACGCCGCCTGCTCGCTCGTGGACAGGGGGCGGCAGCTCTGGGAGTCTCTCGTGTTCCTCTACTCCGGACGGGAGTGGCGCGCGCGGTCCTTCTTCGCCAACAGGCTCTTCGAGCCGCGGACATCGGACGACGGCGTCACCTCGTACGAGTACAAGAGGTACGCGGGCTCGATCTCCCGCCTGCCGAGCCGGATGCCATCGGACGCCGCGGCCCGGGTCGCGGAGGCCCTGGCCTACGAACTACGGGCGAAGGGCGGCGTCATGATAGTGGCCGGACCCCGCGCCGACCGAGCCGGGCCGTTCGCTTCCGCGGTGGCTCACATACGTCTGGAGCACGAACGGGGCAGGGTCTATTACGGCGAGCGCGACAGGCTTCTGGCCTACGGCTTCGTCCGTCGCTATCTGGATTGGGATGCCGTTCGCACGGACGATGGCGTGACGATCAGGGTGCGCGCCGTGAGTGACGGTCTGGTGGAACCGTGGGTCCCGACTCTGAAGGAACTGGAGGGGATCACCTTCTACACGCCGGACCCCGGGAGGACCCGTGTTTTCGTTGCCGGGGAGATGCTTCAGGACGTGACGGTCAACCCGCCCGACTGGACCCGCCGAGAGAGCGTGACCATTCGGCCCGCTCCGACCCAGCCTACCCCGATCGATACATCGACTTGATCTGTCCCCAGGACGTCGGCTCGACCGGGCTCGACACGACGCCCGAGAGATAGTCCTCGTCGTCCGCGTCGTGCGGGTGCGCTCCTGCCTCTTCCAGCACGGCCTCCAGCGCCTCGATAGGAGACATCTCGGTCACCGGCGGTGCGTCCATGCGAGTCTGCGTCGTACCGCTGGTCGGGCAGCTTGGCGGGATGACGTTTCCCTCCATGTAGACGGCACCCGCGTCAGGTTCTATAACGACGGCGTCAGACGCGTCACTGCCGGGTGCGGGGATGTAGTAGTTCTTCACCAGGTTGGCGGACGCTCCGTTCCGGATGCGCGTGCCGTAGTTCGTGGCCCACCCGTAGATGACGTTGTTGACCATGTCCACGGAGGTCGCGTCGTCGAGCTGCGGATTCCGCTCGTTGCCCAGGATGAACAGGTTGTGGT
>JBDRTQ010000299.1:0-2635 GCA_043823885.1 Candidatus Eiseniibacteriota bacterium
GTCTATCTTGTAGATGATGTCTCCGGCCTTGATCCCGGCCGCCTCCGCGGGGCTGTCCTCGACGACTCCTTCGACGAGCACGCCCTCTCCACCGGGGATATCGAAGTACTCGGCCAGGTCTCCGCTGACGTCGTCGATGTAGACGCCGAGCCTCCCGCGACTGCCCCAACTCGACATGCCGATGTCGATCTGGGGGATCACGATGTGCTCGAGCGCCTTGAGACCCTCGAGCGCCTTGAGACCCTCCAGGCCGTCGAAGCTGTTCCAGACGAACGTGTTCTCCCTCTCCGCGAGGGTGGCCTTCACGGTCTTCATCTTCCCGTCACGATAGACCTTGATCTCAACCTCCGTGCCGGGGTCCTTCGCCTTCACGAGTTCGACGAAGTGGGACAGGTCCTTCCCCTTCTCGCCGTCTATGGATATGACGACATCGTGCTCTTCAAGACCGGCCTCTTCGGCCGGGGAGTCGTCGTAGACCTCTGTGATCATGATCCCCTCGATGTCGTCGCCGATATCGAGCTTGCCGCGGATCTTGCTGTCGAGCTCCTGGATTCCGATCCCGAGCCATCCGCCGCCATCGCCTTCCGCCTCGATGACGACCTTGACCTCTCTCTCGCCTGCCAGCGCCGGCGCCGGCACAACGACGCACGCCGCGACCAAAGCGACGAGGACCGCTGCCGCTGCAATCCTCCAGAACATTTCCTGCCTCCTTTGCCTGTTGCCTCGCCCGCTAGTGGGAGAGAGGGTCGGTCCCACGGTCGGTCTCCCGCTGCCATCCGTTCCGCTGGGGCCTACCCGCCAGCAATCTCCCTGCTCTCACTCATTTCGACACATGTGCCCCGCGATGGTTGAAAGCGGCGAAATCGCCGTAATTGGCGCTTCGGGGCGTGCCGGAAACGGTGCTCCAGGGCGTAGCTAAAGACGACGGGAGCCGCAGGTTCCACGGCTCCCGTTATGGGTCATACCGCTATACTGCCGCCTCAGGAGCTGAAGGCGCCGGTCGCCGCCATAAGCCCCACACCCATCGCGACCAGCATCATTCCGACGATGAAGAAGAGCACTACGGGGATGGCGACCACCCCGATGGCCTTTCCTCGGTCGATGCCGTAGACGTTCTCGACGGAGATGACCATCACCACAAGCAACCAGAGGAAAGCTAGGTGGATGAGGAACAGCGGCCCGATGAACGGAACGATGCCCACACAGGTGATCAGTGAGGCGCAGAATGCCGGCACGGCAAGGCTTGTGAGCTTGCCCTTTCCTCCGAAGAAGGTCGTGGCCACGAAGTGCATGACAGCGACTAAGATGAACCCGCCGATCACCCAGACGAACGGGAAGCCCAACGCACTCGCCGGGTTGAACAGACCAATCCCCGCTGCCAGGCCGCTGATGGCGAGGATCCCGATAGCCGGCCCGATACCCTTCTCATCAGCCGCCAGCTCCTTGATCGTGTCGGTCTTGAGCTGCGCCGCCTCCCACCCCTTCTTGATGTAGTCAACGAAGGACATGAGTTCCTCCTTACTCAGTAGAGCTGCCGCCGTCTCTCTGTTCCAGCCGCAGCCGCTTCTCCTGCCCGGCCCTGGCCGGCCTGGCCGCCAACGTGCGGTGGCCACCGCGTTCCGGCGCCACTATATGGCAGGGCGCCCGGGCCCGCAAGCGGAAATCCCGACCCCCTCCTGTGGAGAGGGCGGCAGCGAGCTGGCGATCGGTGCGGTCCCCGGGCCACCGGACGCGGTTCCCGGGCTCCCCGCAACCGGCGTTTGTGAAGCGATATTCAGCATTATCACGTGACAGATTGGCATACTCTTTGCAATCGAGCATGTAACAGAACAACGGAGGGAGCCACAGGCGGAGGATGTGCCGTGGGCGCCATTGCGGCGTGAGGGACAGCACCCAGGATACGTGGCGTTGAGGCACCAGGACACGACGAAAGGCCCCCGGGCCATCGTCAGAGGAGGGAAGGCAGTATGCGGAGCAAGCGTGTGATTCTGCGTCGGGCGGCATTGGCAGTTGTGGTTCTGGCAATGGCGGTCGTGTACAGCGGGTGCAGCTCGGTCGAGCCGACGGATATGTGGACCGAGGAGACGGGCAGAGTAGCGGGCACCGTGCGTTCGGACACCGGTACCCTTCTGCGGGACATCGAGGTCTGGATGTGGGCCGAACTCGGCGTCGAAGGGCGCGAGGTCTGCTATCAGACTGAGACGGACCAGTACGGCGCGTACGAACTCGACGGTGTCGAGATGGCTACGCAGCACTCGTTTGATGAGACGTACTGGATCGGTGCAAACCGTACGGACGACAGGTCGACACCGATCGACCCGGGCTACTGGACCTGCCGCTCCACCGTGGTGGTTCCCAGGGGCGACACGTGCGTGTCGCACCTGGTCATCGAGCGCGTCGATGATGAACCCGAGGACCCCGAAGCCTACATAGACAACTAGGATGATCAGCGCGCGCGGGCGAACGCCCGTGAGTGGTGCCTGCGGCACCGCGTGCGGAGTTCGTTCAGGCGGAGACGTCTGAGGATGAGAAGGGGCTGCCGTCTGACGGCAGCCCCTCATTCCTGGTGCCGGAGGCCGGGATCGAACCGGCATGGACCTGAGGCCCGCGGGATTTTGAGTCCCGTGCGTCTACC
>JBDRTQ010000300.1:0-2810 GCA_043823885.1 Candidatus Eiseniibacteriota bacterium
GCTAGTTATACATGCTCTTGATGCGACCCCAGGTTATCGCTTCCACCGGCGTGGTCGGCTCGAACTCGACGAAGGCGACGCGACCCATCCCGCCGGAGACGTGCTGCACCCGAAGGAAGTAGGTTCCGGCCTCTACGCAGAACTCGCTGCTCCCGGCAGCGGTGAGCAGAGGGCCTCAGCCGAAGCCGAAGCCGTCGAACAGCACGTAGTCGGCCCTGAGCTCGTCCCCTGGTGTGGGGTAGTCCAGCAACCTGACCGCGAGTCCGACCGTGTCACCGTACGCACTCTGGTAGTCGATCCGCGAGCTGTAGCAGCCGGCACTCGGAAAGGTCACTTTGAGCTTGAACCACTCGCCCGGAACGTCAAGACCGTCGACGACGAGACCCTGGCTCGCGTAGCTGCAATAGGACTCCGCGATGTCGTAGCCGCCGATGTTGTACGATCCGTACGCTGGGAAGTCCTCGGCCTCACGCCTGAGCGCTTCCGCGGCATGGCTCGCCAGAGGGACCGCCGCAAGAAGAACGGCTGTGATCGCCAGCCGCGCCAGGCGGCGACCGGAAGGACGCACTCTCTCCGCCATGATGTCTCGCCCCCGATGCTGTGAGCAGGAAGCTCTCCCGGCTGTCTGACCTCTGCACGAAGCGGGCCGAACCGGGCACGAACGCGCCAAACACACCTGCGTGACACACACCCATACGCTGAGATGCCGGCGCGCGGCCTCGGTTGCCCGAGTCTGTCCTCCGAATACGGCCCCGCGGACGCATGGGGCGATTCGCTAACGCTGGAGTTCCCTCATGACGCCGAGCTCGAACCTCCGCCCGGACTGCGGGAACCCCCCTTCGTCCTCGTACAGGACGTCGAGAACATTCTCTGCACCCACGAAGAAGTCGCCCCAGGCGGTCTCGAGGATGCCTCTCAAGTCCATCAGGACGTATGGCGGCAACCCGTCGCCGCTGGCCACCGGCCGGGACCCCACTCGGGTGACCCGCGCGAGGCAGGCCGCCGGGCCGTGCGTGTAGGTGGCAGACCCGACGATCATGGTCTTCGGCACCAGGTCGACGTCCTTGCCAGTTTTGTCGTCGCGGGCCGACGTCATCGCGAAGCTCAAGTTGACGTCGAGTTCGTTCGACAGGCTGTGCCGCACCCCCAGCTCCGCTCCCCACGACGTGACGGACCCGACGTTCCGGCAGGGGTCTCCGCCTCCCGCCGAGACGATCATGTCCGTCACCCATTGCTCGAAAGCAAGTAACGAGAGTCGTGAACCGCGCGACGTCCGCTTGATGATCTCCGCTTCCACGGAGGTGCTCATCTCGGGTCTGAGGTCCGGATTGCCTATCTCGGGACTGAACCACTCCTTGAGCGTCGGGAAGCGCGTCTTCATGCCGCCCAGAACGCGCAGCGTGAAGTCGGAGGGCAGTCGCCTGGTCCAGGAGGCCTGCGGATTGATCCTGATGAGCGAGACGTCCTCCCCCGCCATCGCGTCGGCGTTGACGGCGACGGCCACCAGGTCGTCCTTCCCCAGCGTGACCACGTCCTGTCCGAACAGCGACATGGTCGTGGCCTCGTAGTCCCGCCACTCCTCACCGATATCGGACTGCAGGGAGGCGACATCGCGCTTGGCGTTCAGCCCCGCCGAGAGACGCTGACTCGAGAACGCGTCCAGCTCGGTGTAGAGGTAGCCGCCGTAGACCCGGTTCGACACGCTCGACAGCCACCGCCGGTCCGTGCGCTCGAAATCGGAATATGCGGCCAGCTGGTTGTCGTTGCTGCCATAGAAGAACTTGCTCTCCACGACCAGCGCGTCACTTGGCCGCCAGCCCACCGACCCGATGGTGCGGGTCTCCCTCCAGTAGGGGAAACTCCAGAACCGCGGGCGCTCGGCGCTCGTAGAAACCGGGACGTCGCGCCTCCCGTCGGCGACCTGCATCGAGATGGAGGCGTCCGTGTTGCGGCTCAGCTTCCACGAGGCACGCCCCCAGGCGAAGATGTCGTCACGGCCCGAGTAGTCCCGCCGTCCGCCGTCTTCCCATCGCTCCGCGGCGTACGACTCGGGAAGCCCAAAGCCGTTTCCCCCGTTCGCAGCCAGCCCACCGGTCAGGTGGACCAGACCGAGGCTGCCTCCCCCGGATACGAAGCCGGAGTACTGGCCGTCGCTCCCCGTCGACAGAAGGTAGCTGAGGCCGGTTCGCCTGCTCCCGGACGTCGTCACTTCGATGACGCCGCCCAGCGCGTTCGCCCCATAGACGCTGGCCACCGGTCCCTTCGTCACGCTGACCTTCCCGATGGCGCCGCTCAAGATCATGCCGGTGTTGACAGAGCCGTTGTAGGGGTCGGAGATGGGCACTCCGTCGACAAGAACGACGATCTCGCGCTCGGCGAGCCCGCGCGTCGAGAGCTTGGCTTCGCCGCGCGAGTTCGTACGCACGACCATGCCGGGCACCAGTCTGAGAGCCTCGGACAGGTTGTCGGCGCCGGTGTCCTGAACATCCTCCGACTCCAGTTCGAACACGGTGTAGGGCCCGAAGAGCCTCGAGCCGACGACGGTGAACTCCGGAAGCAACCAGTAGGTTCCCGCGGGACCGACGCCGGCGGCCACGCGCGACGACTCCGACTGCTGCGCAAGAGCGTCAGGGACGCCTGCCGTCAGGAACAGCGCGAGCGCGAGCACGACCAGGAGCCCGGTTCTTCCGACTCCGTTGGACGACCCGCCGGCGCTGCCACCTCGGTACCCCTTCCCAGCGGAACCGTCCGCGCGCGCGGATGGAGCCAGGATGATTCTGTCAACGAAAAGCACGGCGCAAACCCCCAGA
>JBDRTQ010000301.1:0-2422 GCA_043823885.1 Candidatus Eiseniibacteriota bacterium
CAGAGCAGCAGGAGCAGATGGAGAAGATCCACGACAAGTACAGTGACGAGCGGGTGGAGCTGACGAACAGGCTCAAGGTCATCATGCTTGAGGCGCGTGACGTCGAGGACGATGCCGCTCCGGACTACGGCGCCATCGAGAACACCATCGAGGAAGTGTCCGCGATCAAAGTGAAGCTGGCCAAGATGAGGCTTCAGATCCACAAGGAGATCCGTCCGCTTCTCGACGACGATCAGAAGGTGCTGTTCGACCGTGGTCTCGGCCGGCTGCTTCATGGCGGCATGGGCGGTCAGGGTCATCCGGGCATGATGGGTCGCAGCGGTGGAATGGGCAGCGGTGGTATGATGGGTGGTCGCGGCGCGATGGGCGCCGGTGGTGCGATGGGCGCTCGTGGTGCGATCGGCGGCCCCGGAATGGGCGGCGGGACGCCGGGTCAGATGGCGCCGTGGTGCCCGTTCGCTGACGACGCGGTCGACAACGAAGTTGACGACGACTAGCAGCATCCCCCTGGCCGGTGGAGCGGGAGAATCCGCCGGCCTCCCCATGGTGGTCTCCCGAGGCCTTCCCGCGAACTCCGACACGCGGGTCGGCCACCCCCCTGCAGGACGCCGCCGCGAGGTGGAGCATGAGGCGAAACCTCGCGGCGGCAATGCTTCCCGGAGGGAGTAGGAGAGAACAATGACGAGGCAACGTGGTCTCATCCCCGCAGTTCTGTCTCTGCTCGCTGCGCTCACGTTCATGCTGGCGCTCCAGGCGACCGTCAGCGGTTGCGCCTCCGAAGCGAACCGCGGCTATCCCACGGGCGGACGGGGAGGGGTGATGCAGATGCCCCAGGGCCCGTCCGTCTACGAGATCATCACGCAGCTCGAACTCGAGCCCGAGCAGTTGCCCGCCGTCCGCGCGGTGCTCGAGGCCGCTGAGGACGAGCGCGAGGAGATCTTCGCAGCGATGCCGTCGGGTACGGGAGGGCGGCCCGACCCGTCGATGATGGATGACATTCGAGCGGGCATGGACGACCTGAAAGAGCGGACGGAAGACCGGTTGTCGGAACTCCTGACCCTTGAGCAGATGACCGAGTATCGCGAGATGCTCCGCAAGGCCGAGCTGCAGCGCGAGCAGATGCGTTCCCTGATGAGCGGAGGGCGCGGAGGCGGGCGCAGCGGTGGAGGGAAGCGCTAGCTGCCACGACAGGAAGTACCCCCGGACGGGTGGTCGGCTCCGCGCAGCCGGTCGCCCGTCACCTCTTTTCGGAGTCTCGCTCCGTCTCCGGCCGTTCCCCGCTCCCGCACACCGGCTTTTCCCTTGCTCGCTCGTGCCGCCCTTCCTATACTGCCCGCGAATGGCCGCGCAGCACGCACGCGGCCGCCGGATCCTCCGATACTGCCCACGAGGGAGGGAGCCATGCTGGAGCGCCTCTTCAAGCTCAGGGAGAACGGAACGACTCCTCGCACCGAGCTTCTCGCCGGTGCTACCACCTTCATGGCAATGGCCTACATCATCTTCGTGAACCCAGGTTTGCTGTCGTCCTCCGCCGGGGCCGCGATGGATTTCCGGGCCGTCATGGCGGCGACGTGCATCAGCTCCGCCATTGCCACGCTCATAATGGCCCTCTGGGCCAACTACCCGATAGCGCTCGCTCCAGGCATGGGGCTCAACGCGTACTTCAGCTTTGTCGTCTGCGGGAAGATGGGGGTGCCGTGGACCATCGCCCTCGGCATAGTCTTCATCTCGGGCGTCGTCTTCACCATCCTGACCGTAGCGCGCGTGCGCGAGCTCATCATCACAGCCATTCCCGGCACGCTCAAACTGGCCACGGCGGCGGGCATCGGCCTCTTCATCGCGTTCCTGGGACTCAAGGACGCGGGTATTATCGAGTCCGACCCGGCCTCCTACCTGACCCTCGGCGACCTGCACCGCCCACACACCCTGCTGGCCCTCTTCGGTCTCGCGGCCAGCGGTATACTGATGGCGGCGAGGGTGCGTGGCGGCATCTTCTGGGGCATACTTGCCACCGGCGCCGCCGGTCTGGCGACCCGCCTCATCACGTTCAGCGGCGTCTTCTCGTTGCCGACGCTCGAGCCGACGCTGTTCAAGATGGATCCGATAGGCGCGCTCCGCTGGGAGTACCTCACCCCCATATTCGTGTTCCTCTTCTTCGACATGTTCGACACCGTGGGTACGCTGATCGGCGTGGGAACGCAGGCCGGGTTCATGAAGGACGGGAAGCTCCCGCGCGTCAACCGGGCGCTCCTCGCTGACTCCGTGGGCACGATGGTGGGCGCCGCCGTGGGAACGTCCACGACCACGAGCTACATCGAGAGCGCGGCCGGCGTCAGCGCGGGCGGCCGGACGGGACTCGCAGGCGTCATGACGGCCGGCCTCTTCCTGCTGGCGCTCTTCTTCTCTCCGCTGGCCGAGATGT
>JBDRTQ010000302.1:0-2147 GCA_043823885.1 Candidatus Eiseniibacteriota bacterium
CGGCCCCCAGCTCCAGCAGAGCGCGCTCCGGCCCCCAGCCAAGAGTGTTGGCGACCCTCTCCAGTACGACCTGGTCCACATCGGTCCATCGCAGGTTGACGACATCCTGCCAGTAGTCCGACCATTCCGTTGACATGCGACAGCCTCCGGGCGCGGCTCTTCCAGGACGAACGAGCTGGTGAATACCCTAAGCCGCCGCGAGGCCCGTCGCAAGGGGATTCAGAGGGCGCCCGAGGACCCGTTTCCCGTTGACCGGCCGCGCCCCACGGGTTACCATGAGGTCTTGGCTTACGAAGCAGAACACCTCGCCCGGGCTCAACTACCCGGGCCCGTTTCAGAATACCCGGAGGGGTGAACATGACGTCTAAGATGAGGTGGAAGATCGTACTTGTGCTGGTCATCCTCGTGTTCTCCGTGTGGAAGTCCTCGTACACGTTCCGGTTCCTGTCGCTCACCGACGAGGAGAAGGCCGGGATGGAGACGGAGGAGGTCGAGGCTCTTGAGAACCAGTCGCTGCAGCTGGGACTGGACCTGAAGGGCGGAATGCACCTGGTTCTCGAGGTAGACAAGGAGGGGTTGCCGGCGGACGAGGCTCAGGACGCCATGGAGCGGGCTCTCGAGGTCATCGGTAACAGGATCAACCAGTTCGGCGTGGCCGAGCCGTCGATCCAGCGCGAGGGTGAGAACCGGATCATCGTGCAGCTGCCCGGCCTTCAGGACGAGCAGCGCGCGAAGGATCTCATCGGCAGGACGGCGCTTCTCGAGTTCGTGCCCATCGCGCCGGCGGATCAGACTGACCTCGTCATGCGCGCCCTCGACAGGGCGCTGGCAGACACGATGGTCGCCATGGGTGAGCTTTCGGCCGAGCCGCCCGAGGGGCTTCCCGAGTCCGAGACCGAACGCCTTGCACGCGAGCACCCGTTCTCCTCTCGCGTGACGTTCATGATGGAGCTGCCGTTCATCCGCACCGACGACGTGGCGTGGGTGGAGGAGCAGCTGGCCCTTGTCGACCTCGGCAAGGTCCTGCCGTCGTATCCCGACAGGCCGGGCGTCCCCAAGTACCGGCTGGCCTGGGGTGATGAGCCCAGAACGGGCCAGGACAACAACGAGTATCTTCCATTCTACGTGATGGATGCCGAACCGCTGATGACGGGCTCCTCGGTCTCCGATGCGAACGTCAGGCCCGGACTGGACCCGGACTATCCGAACTCACCGGGTGTTCAGCTGCGCCTGTCGCGCCAGGGCGGCCGCATCTTCGCGGCACACACCGGCGCACACATAGGTGAATACCTGGCTCTGGTGCTCGACGGTGTCGTGCAGAAGGCCCCCGTCATCAAGAGCAGGATTCCGGCAGGGACACCGACATCGATCACCGGCAACTTCTCGGACGAGGAGGCTCGCGACACGATGATCCTCCTGCGCGCCGGCAAACTCCCCGCGCCCATGACTGTCGTCGAGGAGCGGACGGTGGGCCCGTCCCTGGGGCGCGACTCCATCACGTCGGGTCTTCGCGCGATGCTGATCGGCGGCATCCTCGTCGTCCTCTTCATGCTCATCTATTACAGGGCGGCGGGAGCGGTTGCCGTCTGCGCGCTCGGGGGCAACATCCTCCTCATAGTCGCGATGATGTCGAGCCTTCCGACCAGCCCGAAGCCGGCGCTGACGCTTCCGGGACTCGCGGGTATCATTCTGACTATCGGCATGGCCGTTGATGCGAACGTCCTCATCTTCGAGAGGATCCGAGAAGAACTCCGAAACCAGAAGACCATTCGCGCGGCGATTCGCGACGGATACGAGCGCGCGTTCATAACGATCATGGACGCGAACATAACGACCCTGATCGCGGCCGCGGTTCTCCTTTGGTTCGGAACCGGTCCCATCAAGGGGTTCGCGGTGACGCTGTCACTCGGCATCATCGCCAGCATGTTCACCGCTATCGTGGCGACTAGAGTTGTGTTCGATCTTATCACCGTCAAGTGGAACGTCAGGCACCTGAGCATATAAGTGCGACACCGCGCAGACGGGCCCGGCGTCGAGCACAACTGACCGGGCAGTGGAGGACAAGGCATGGAGTTTCTCGTAGGGACACACATCAACTTCCTCGGACACCGCAGGGGCGCCTTCATTCTGTCGATGGCGCTCATCCT
>JBDRTQ010000303.1:0-2920 GCA_043823885.1 Candidatus Eiseniibacteriota bacterium
CGTCTTCGTGTAGTAGTCGAGTCCGCGCGCCATCGACGGGTCGACGGAGAACCGGACCGACATCTTCGACAGGTAAGCCTGAACGCCGGCGAAGTGCTCGGAGCACTCGTCGCACAGCGACTCCAGGATCGAGGGAACGTCCTTCAGAAGCCCGAGACAACGCTCGCTCTTGCAGTCGAACATGCGGCGCGGATTGCGCTCGTATCTGACCCTGCAGTCGGCGCAGAACTGGTCTAGCGAGCCTGCCAGCCTCTCCCTGACAAGTTCGTTGTAGGCCGGCGTGCACTGCGGGCACCCGGCGCTGTTCACGCGCGCCTCCGCTCCCGCGAGGCCAAGACTCTCGAACAGGTTGACCGAGAAGTGGATGATCTCCGCGTCGACGGCCGGGTTCATGGAACCGATGGCCTCGATACCCCACTGCCAGAACTGGCGGTAGCGTCCGGCCTGCGGCCGCTCGTAACGGAACATCGGACAGAAGTAGTAGAGCTTCGTGAGGCGCGCCCCGCGTCCCATGTTGTGCTCGATGAAGGAGCGCACGACGCCCGCGGTCCCCTCCGGGCGCAGCGTAAGGCTGCGACCCTTGCGATCCGTGAAGGTGTACATCTCCTTCCGGACTATGTCCGTGACGTCGCCGATGCCGCGAGCGAACAGCTCCGTCTCCTCGAAGACCGGTAGACGTATTTCGCCGTATCCGAACCGGTCCGCGGTCGCCCTGAAGACGCGCTCGACGCGCTGCCACTTCCAGGACTCGTCGGGTAGAACGTCGCGCGTGCCTCGTGGTGCCTTGTATGTCATATCCAGGTCACCTGTCGTCGGAAGTTTGTGTGGGTCGGCTCCAGATACTGCTAGCTCGTAGCGCCGGCGGCCGCGGCACGTCGCCTCGTAAGCCACGTATTGAATCCCGAGGCCAGTCCGGTGCCGAGCAGCACACCCACTACGTCGGCGACCCAGTCGAGGAACTCGCGCTCCCTCCCGGGCACCGTCAGCTGGTAAGTCTCGTCGAGGGCGCCCACGGCCGCACCGACCAGCACGACCACCACGATCAACACCCAGCGCGGCGCCCGGCCAAGCGTGCCGCGAAACGCGACCGTCAGGAGCAGACCGAAGCCGGTGTACTCCGCCAGATGAGCCACCTTGTCCGACACCTTGACACAGGCGTGGCTCAGCGGGCTCTGTGGAATGGAGGAGATTCCGAATATCAGCGCCAGATAAGCGATGGCGAGTATCCACGCCCGCAGTGTCCGTTCGGTGCTTCTCTTCAAACCGTCTCCGTGGCGCCTAGCCGTAGGAGTGAAGTCCCCCGAGGAACCTGCTCCCGAGTATCGTCAGGACCGCCAGCGCGAACCCCAGAACGGACAGGCCGGAGGTCAGCGCCACGCTACCCCTGCGCGTCCGTCGTACGTGGAGGTAGATGGCGTACACGAGCCAGACGATCAGAGAGCTCGTCTCCTTCGGATCCCACGACCACGGAGTTCCCCACGCTCTTTGCGCCCACACGGCGCCGGCGAAGAGAGCCCCGACCGTGAAGAGCGGGAAGCCTATGCCGATCGAGCGGTAAGTGATCGAATCCAGGAGGTTCCGGTCCGGCAGTCGTGTGTGCCCGTGCCTGTCGCCCACGAGGCACATCACCGAGGCCACGAACGCGACCGCGAACGCCGCCTCTGCCATAATGGCGAGCGAGACATGTATCCAGAGCCAGTAGCTCTGAAGAGCCGGGATCAGCTGCCTGGAGATGTCGGCCGGGAACAGGGAGGCCATGACCATCATGGCGAACGCGACGGTGGCCGCAAAGACGGTCATGAGCTCGAGACCCTTCTTCCGCCAGATCAGCAGGAACCCCAGGACCACGGCCCACGCGAAGAAGGACAGGTACTCGAAGAGGTTCGTGACCGGGGGGTGCCCGGACAGCACGGAGCGGATTATCAGGGCCCCGGTGTTGAACGCGAACCCCAGGAGCGTCACCGCGAAGACGGCAGACCTGACACCGGACTTCCGCGTCCCGGCGTAGACCGACGCGCCCAGCGTGGCGGCGAGGTAGCACCAGAACGCCAGCCAGAAGAGGAGCATGTCGGTTCCACCCTGCATGTCGTTCACCTCCGGAGGTCCAGGCAAATGCCAGCCCGCGCGGCCGCGGACAAGAGACTACTGCGTAACAACTTCGCTGCGCGACTCTACCTCGCCGGGCTCTTTCCGCCCGGGCTTCGTCCAGAACGTGAGAAAGAGTCCGAGGGACATCGCCGCGAACCCGGTAAACAGAAGCGGTGACCCGGGCTGACGGGAGAGTTCGAATCTCGTGATGCCTCTCTCGTAATCCGGCAGATAGTCGTACAGGAAAATCCGGCACGGGAGACCCACATCGCTGCGGTGGGTCTGAACGTCCGCGAACACCCAGATCTCGTCGATGACGCTGTCGTTCTCGGATATCCGGACCAGAACCGCCGGGTTCCGGTGGCTGATGGAAAGCAGCGTGGCGGTTCGGCTTTCGATATCGTAGGTGAAGTCCGCGAGGAATTCCAGCACTTTGAGCCTGATGGCGGTGCCCGGCACCTCGAACTCCTCGTTGAACGGAACTCTGACGGTGGAGAGCGGAAGCTCCCCGAATTCCGTCCTGATGGCGATCCCAAACAGCACGTTCTTGACCGAGGTGGCGGACGGGAGCATCTCGTGCTGATAGAGCCCGACCCCGTTATGAATGAGCGGCTTGTTGACCTCGATCCTGTGTGAGAGGACCTCAACACCTTCCTCCATCACGACGACGTCGGAGAAGTACTCAGCGACCATACCCGTGTCGGTGAACGTGGTGGTGGCCGCGTCGACGCGGATCGTGAAGCCGCCCTCCTCGACCAGCATCTCGTCCCCGGCCTCGAGGTAGCGTGGGGCCGGGTACCGAAAGCCGAAGACCGCCGTCACGACTCCGCCG
>JBDRTQ010000304.1:0-3030 GCA_043823885.1 Candidatus Eiseniibacteriota bacterium
CCGAGGAACTCGTCAAGGCCATCGCGAAGATGGAGACCGACAAGCAGACTCCGATCGTACTGATTCGCAAGGGCAAGGAGATGACGGTTCAGGCCGTGGTCGCCGAGTCCGAGTACGACAAGGCCATGCAGGCCTACAAGATCCACATCGGCGATCTGGGCGAGAAGGAGTTCTTCATCAAGGCCCTCGAGAGCGACGAGCTCTCAGATAGTGAACGGGCCGAGCTGAAGGCCGAACTGAAGGAACTACAGAAGGAACTCGAAGAACTCAGAAAAGAGCTCAAGGAGCTTGCGACCGACAAGGACTGACCTTGCCAAGAGGGTCGGGCCATCAGTCGCCCCCGAGCCCCCCACTGACCAGCTCAGGTGGGGGGCTTCCCCTTGTACGCGACCACCTCGCTGCCTTCGTCAGGCGGTCGCGCGGAAAAGCTCCGTGACGCGAAGCTCGAGCGCTTGCGTCATTGTCGCCCCGCGTCGCGCCATCACACGTGACGCGGTGTCGAGAGCTTCCGTAAGGTCGTAGCGGACGAAACCGCCGGGCGTGCCCCAGGAGAAGGACGGCACCGACTTCGGCGGGAATCCGTCTGCGAAGACGCTGCAGAAGATCCCGACAACCGTCCCCGTGTTGAGCCTGGTCCCGATCGCGGTCTTGGAGTGGTCCCCGATGACCGCGCCCACGGAGTCGGAGCCCGTGTCGATGCTCTCGCCGTCCAGCTCCGCGCGGATGTTCCCGTAGTTGTTCTTGAGGTCGCTGTTGTTCGTCGCCGCACCGAGGTTGACCCAGCTTCCCACGAAGGAGTGGCCGAGGAATCCCCCATGCTGCTTGTTGGAATGCGACTGCATGATCGACGCTTGGACCTCTCCTCCCACCTTGCACACGGGCCCTATCGACGTCCCGCCGTAGATCGATGCGTTCGCACGCACGAGGCTTCCGTCCCCGATGAAGGCGGGACCGATGATGACGGCGTTCGGCATGATCCGGACGTCCCGGCCTATGACGATCGGCCCCTCTCTGGCATCGAGCACAACGCTCGGCCCCACCTCGCTGCCCTCGCCTATCGCGATGTTCTCCGTGCCTTCAAGCCTGGCGCACCGATGCAGTTCCTCTTTGACGTCTCCCAGTTCGGCCGCGACTCGCGCGTCGGCCGCGATCTCCGCCGCGTTGGCCGCGACCAGATCCCACGGATACCGCACCAATCTCGCCGGCACGTCGACCGTCGCGTCGATACCCAGGGAGCCGATGTTCCAGCCGGGGGCGCCGGACGGCTCGAGGCGTTCGCGCGCCCCGGACCGGACGACCGCGCCAACGATGTCGGACCCGGACATCAACCTGGCCTCGCCATCGATCCTCTCGACGGCTTCGAGCAGCGCGTCGTCCACGATCACTCGCCCGTAGAGCGCGAGCGTGGGCTCGTCGCCCAGCGAGTCGACGCCTCTCCCGGGTCGTAGCTCGGAGGTCAGATCTCTCAGTTCGGGTCTGGGATGAAGCGCCACCCTCCAATCGGGCCGCCGCCGCTCCAGCTTCTCGCGCAGCTCGAGGATCCCGCAGCGGAGATCGAACTCAGGGCGCAGAAGAGTGAGGGGGCCGAATCGGCTGCGGCCTGGTCCTTCGAGAAGAACCGCCTGCATATGCTGGTATCTCCTTCCTTCACGTCCCGGGGGCCGGAACGGGCCGGCGCCCGGACGACTGTCTCAGCGCCGTAGGTCCCGGAGCAGCTTCAGGTAGCTGTCGTAGCGCCCCTCGTCCAGTTCGCCGGCCTCCACCGCCGCCCTGACGGCGCAGCCCGGCTCCGGAGAATGGCTGCACCCGGTGAACTTGCAGTTCGGAACGTACTCCGCGAACTCCGGGAAGAGCTGATCGAGATCGTCGGGGTGGACCCGCCAGAAGCCCAGCTCTCGGAACCCGGGAGTGTCGGCCACCAGGGTGTTGCCCCCCAGTGAGAACACGGTGACGTTGGACGTCGTGTGCCTGCCCTTGTTCGTCGCCTCGCTGACCTCACGAACCTTGATGCCCAATCCCGGTTCGATGACATTGAGGAGCGAACTCTTGCCCGCGCCGCTCTGCCCGGCGAAGACGGAGAAAGCGCCGTCGAGGTGCTCCTTGAGCTCAGCGACGCCACGTCCGTCGAGCGCACACGTCGGAACCACGGCGTAGCCCGCTCTTTCGTAGACCGCGGCGTGCGGCCGCCAGATGTCCTCGGAGACGAGGTCGATCTTGTTGAGGACTATGACGGACCTGAGTTCCGCGTCCTCTGCGACCGCGAGGTACCTGTCCAGGAAACGCCTGTTGAGCTTGGGGCTCGCCAGCGAGGCCACGGCGACCAGCTGCTCCGCGTTGGCGACGATGATCTGCTCGACCTCTCTCCTCATGCGGGGCCTCATCCGCGACAGCACCGTCCGCCTCGGGAGCCGGCGCTCTATTACCTGCGAACCGTCGCCGGGCAGAACGACCTCGACGCGGTCACCGGGCGCGAGCAGCTTCTCCTCGCTGTCCATGCCGGCGAAGTGCCGCGCGCGCACCGAACAGCGGATGACCTCACCCGTGTCCAGAGCCACCTCCCACTCGTCGCGGAAGCAGGCCAGGACCGAACCCTTGACGGAAGCAGGTGGACTCATACCGGCGTCTCCCCGTCGTCCTCTCTGTCGAACGGCGGCGGCCCACTACCCGAGCCGGGACGGCCGCGTTCCGGCTGCGCGAACCCGTCCGTGAACGAGCACGCGAGGGTCGGCTGCGCCTCGCCCCCGACGCCAAGCTTGCCGCACTTCGCTCGGATGTCGTCGACGATCGAGAAGAGCGACGGCATGAACGCTCCCCGCGCCGCGGTGACCCCGGCGCGGCTCATACGGGCGACGTCGGCGAGGCCGGCGTAGTCCGGGTTGCCCGCCAGGAGCTCTCGCGCGCTCTGCTCCGTCAGGAAGCCGGGCGCGACGAGCCAGGAGAACTCCCCGTACAGCGCGTCGAGATCGACCCGGCTGACCTCCCTGAGTTCGAAGTCCTCGTCCAGACCCAGCCCCAGGACGTTCGCCAGCT
>JBDRTQ010000305.1:0-2762 GCA_043823885.1 Candidatus Eiseniibacteriota bacterium
CCGGGCGACTGCCACTATATGGAAGGCAACTACAAGACCATGCGGCGCATGGCCTTCCTGAAGAAGCTGGTGGCGGACCTGGGGATAGAGCCCGACAGGCTCGCGCTCGAGTGGGTCTCGGCCGGCGAGGGCGGCAGGTTCCGCGAGGTCATCAACGCGTTCGTAGACAGGGTCATTGACCTGGGCCCGAGCCCGCTCGGGAAGAAGGCGACTCGGACAGGCAGGCCGGAAGCGGCTCCCGCGAGTCCATAGGGGCAGGCTCGACTCACTCGGTGGGCAGAACACAATACGAACGGCGGCAGCGTGAGCTGCCGCCGTTCCTCATTCTAGGCATGGGAGCCTATTTCAACAGCACGACTTTTCTTCGGACGGAATCGTCGGGCGTACGGACAGCGTAGAAGTAGACGCCCGTAGCCACCCTCTCGCCCTGGTTGCTGCGGCCGTCCCACTCGAGCTCGTAGACCCCGGGCGGCAGGTCATCTCGCCCAAGGTCACGCACAAGCCGACCAGCCATGTTGTAGATGCGAACAGACACGTCTCCGCCCGGCGAGGGTATCGCGAACCGGATCTTCGTCATCGGTGTGAAAGGATTCGGGTAGGCTGTTGCCGATAGCGCCAAGGGAAGGTCGGTCTCCACCTCATCGTCCAAGCGACCGGCCAGGTGCTCGTAACGACCCTGAGTGACGAGGGCGAACCTGCGCGTCCGGCCCGGCTCGAGGTCCGGAGCGGCAAATGCCAGTTCTATCTCCTCACCTCGCCCAAGGTCCGCCGTGTGACCGTCCCCCGATGACAGAGCCGCTGCGACATCCTGTGCATCCGAATGAAGCGCAGAGATGAGCCGACAGCACTCCGTTCGTACGGCTTCGTCGGCGAATTCCACAGAGAAGAGCTGATCGAGATAGTAGTCCACAGATGTGGACACGCGGAACCTGGCGAGTCCGTCTTCCACCGGAGTGCCATCCGGCAGCGGGATGATGTTCGTGCACTCGTTCCCACGGTAGCACAGTGGAGTCAGGTCCAGAACGCCCTGTCCAACCGGACCGGCGCGTCCGCCCAATGGGGGATCTATCTTGTGACTCGGCCCACCGTCGGTTCCTGCCCCTCCGCCTGCGCGTGCACCGGTCGGCAGATGAACGTCGATCCAGGAACCCGCGGGCAGGACGACCCGATCCCCGTCGTCGCTGGAGACAGATGAGAGCAGACTTGCCCCGGTCTCGTCACGACACTCGGCGGGGGACCCCGTCCGCGTGTAGGCGACCAGGCCACGCCCTTCCAAGACGCCTAGCTCCTGGCCCTCTGGCAGATCCGCGACCAGAAGCGATACTCGATCGAAGTGCGAGAGGTCGTTCTCATCCTCGGTAAGTCGAAGCCGATACACACCCTCGTCAAGGATGGGCTCGGTATCCAGAACGTAGTAGTCCTCAACATCCCCGCCGAGCGTTCCGCCGACAAGAACGTTGTTGTCCAGCTCGTACCCGTCCTCCGTCAGTACTCCCGCAAATGGGCATCCACCACTCCCCTCGGACCCGTCAGTAACGATGAAGGAGTACGTGAACTCCAGATCCCTGGACGCTGAGGAGTTGGCCCTCCTTGGGAGGCATACCGTGCTGCTCAACGCACCACTGCAATCAACCTCTATCGTGTCAAAGACAGTAGGCACGAGTGACAGCACAACCGCGGCAGCCTCTGATCCCCCCTCGTTGAAGTCGGGAACCACTATTACCACGCTGTCCCCGGGAGCGAATTGGTCTGTGAGGACCTGCTTCACGTACTCGCCATCCAGGAACAGGCTGTCCCCAGTTGCTGAGTAGTCGGTGTACTTGAGGATGCTGACCCAGAGCTCCGTGCTGTCGTTCATCGCGCTCTCGGACCAGTTGAGCTTGATCTCCAGATAGCGGTCATCGTTTGATGAGTAGTAGCTCGTGTCGGCCGCGAAACCAATGAAGTACGATCCCCACAGCCTGACCTTCACGGGGTCGCAGTAGGTGTTGCCACAGTAGCTTGTGTTCTTGGGGTCGTTCCAGCCATCTGTGCAACCCGACAGCGAATCGCTGGCATTGCCCGGTACGCTCATCCACGTGCCGTCACTCTCTTCCGTCACGGTGAAGATGGGTGGGATTGGGAGTTCCCAGTAGTTGTACGACCCCGCCGTGACCGTGTCGTTCTTGCTGAAGATGCCGAAGTCGTATCTCGGTGAGTACTCCGGGAATAGGTACCTCCCGGTTGTGTCATGCTCGGCGGAGTCAACCCACTTCGCGACTGAGAAGTCGTGGAATACGCGACGTAGGCGCTCTCCTCCTGGCGAGCCACCGGTGCCTCCCAGATAGCTGTACATGGGGTCGTCGAAGACGCTCGCCAATCCGCACATGTCCCGTCGGAGACGGCCGGTGTCCGGCGGATCCTGCACTCGCGCCCACTTGTAGAGAACGTCGTCAGAGTAGCCCTGCTCATGGAAGTGGCCCGCGAGGTACGTCGCCCAGAGTCCCCAGGTCGTGTATCCGGTCCTGCAGTCCTGATGGTCGGCCAGTTCCGGGCAATTGGCGGGGGCGGTGGGCGACAAGGTAGTGCAATCATCTCCGGCAATCAGGTATAGGAGTGACTGCGCGTAGGGCTTGTCGTAGCCGACGGCGCCGGTAGGTGGATTCGAGAGTATCGCTGAGGCCGACGCGAACAACTCGTTGAAGTTCCCGTGGGGCGAGTGCTGCCCATGAATCGACCTGTTGGATTCCCAAACGACATGGCCGAACTCGTGAGAGGCGCCC
>JBDRTQ010000306.1:0-2630 GCA_043823885.1 Candidatus Eiseniibacteriota bacterium
GCTCCGAAGACGGCACCCGCATGAGCGAAGCCGGAAGACAGAGCGCCCGGGGGCATTGCCCTCGGGCGCTTCTTCTTTGTTCGGCTTGTTGTACGCGCGCCGGGCGCGTCTGAGCCTGCGGGGGGCGCGGTCCGGCGGCGAAGCGGCTGCCCGGACCTCAGGCCGCGGCCCCACCGGACCTCTTTGTGTCCATCCCTCGAATCTCCCACCACCTGTCCCACCGCCGCCTCACCGCCACGACCAGCCGGATGGCGAATCGTCCGAGCAACGCCCCGAGGATCGCCCCGGCGATCGAGTCGAGCGGGTAGTGCACGCCCACGTAGACTCTGGAGTAGGCAACGGCAGCCGCGAAAAGGAACAGGAGCGGCGCGAACCGGCTGAGCCGCCACGAGGCCACGGTGGCCATGGCGAACGAGTTGGCGGCGTGGGCCGAGGGAAACGACATCGCGGAGGACCGCCCGACGAGGAGGCGGCACTGCTCAGGAGACAGGGCGTTGCAGGGACGCACCCTCCCCACCAGCGGCTTGAGGACACTGCAGGCGATCTGGTCGGTCAGCGCTATCGCTATGACGAGCGCCGCCGCCGCCATCCTCCCCTGCCGCCCGCCCCAGATGATCAGGCCCAGCCAGAGGCCGATGAGCACCGGATACCAGTTCTCTTGATGAGTGATGAACGGCATCACCGAGTCGAGAACGGGATGTGTGAGCTGAGTGTTCAGGAAGACGAACAGCGCTGAGTCGATATCAAGGAGCAGGCGGATCATCGCGTAGTTTCCTTCTCTTCGCCCCCGCCATCAGGCGGCGGCGCGCTCTTGGATCTCGTCTCGGAATCCTCAAGAGCGTCCCAGTGCATCCTGTAGACGACCATCTCCTTGCCGCCGCAGATGACGTTCTCGTCGAGGACGACCCGGTGTATCGGCTCCGCGAGTTCCCCCCGCCGGACGATGTCCGGGTACCAGTTGGGGAACAGGACCGCGTAGTCGGGACGCCTCGCGCGGAGAAATCTGAACGCGGCGTCCTCGAGTCGCTCGCCGCGGCGGCAGTAGTCAAGGACCTCAGGCGAAATGAGCCCCACCGTGTCCAGCACTCGCCTCTGTGAGAAGTACGTGATCGCGCCGACGTCGTTGAGCGCGAGGAGCGCGTCGGCGGGGAGGTTCAGACCTATCCACTTGCCTATCGAGACCTGCATCTCCTCGATGTTCGAGACTTCCTTCCCATAGACCTGGGCACGGTACCAGACGTTCCTCGTCTGTGACGCCAGCGCGAACAGCACGAGCAGCCAGACGATGCTCCGCTCGAGCACGAGCCTCGCGGGCCGTCCCAGGAACTTGGCCTCGGAGAACACGCGAGCCGCGTAGCCCGCCGCCGCATAGATGCCGACCACGCCGACCACCAGCATCAGTGGGGCAACCGGCGCTATGTATCTCCCCTCCTGGTAGTTCGCCTGTCCGAACGGCACCACCACGCCGATCGCCAGCGGGAAGAGGACCGCAGCGAGCGGGATGATGAACGAGCGGTACTGGCTGTTCTCCCCGTAAGGCACCTGGAAGATAAGACGAAAGAACCCCACCCCCGCGAACATGAACAGCACGGGGTTGTTGTTGAGTCCCTCGTGCAGGAACGACATGAAGTAGTCGAAGGGGTTCGTGGTGAAGGACCGGATCAGCTCGACCTTGCTGCCGGTGGCCAGAGCGGCTATCAGCCCCTTGTCCCACAGAAGAGCCTTGGCGTAGGCCGTGTTGGGCAGGAAGCCGATCCCGAACTTCCTGCTGAAGATGAGGAACGGCGCGATTACTATGAAGAACACGCAGATGTGGATGAGGACCGGGACGATCCAGTCCTTCGCCGCCACTTCCCTCCACCGTATGAACGTCGCCGCCAGCGCCCTGTCGAGCATCGCGGCGACGAAAAAGACCGTGCACTCCGGACGGGCCAGCGCAGCCAGGCCGAACAGAAGCGTCGAGAAGTACTGCCTGCGGTCCCCGGCGTTGCTGTAGAGTACGTGCGCCGCGACGCCGGCGAGAGAGAGCATGACGGCCAGCGACACCTCCATCCCCGACAGACTTGCCCACACGAGCCTCGGCAGAGTCCCGGCCAGTATGGCCGCGAACAGCGCCTCCTTTGGATCGTTGGAGATCGCCCTGACCAGCGTGTACATGAAGAAGACGGTCAGCCCCAGAAACAGCACGCCCATGACCTTCGCCGCGAGCACGGGGTCGCCGGTGACGAGATACCCGGCCGCCGTCAGCAGCGTCCAGAGAGGAGCGGTGGAGCCGGAGACGGGCACGCCCGGGTTGTAGGAGAACCCGTTGCCCAGAGCGAGATTCCTCGCGAACTGCGCGTGGATCCAGCTGTCGTCCAGCGGGAAGCCATAGGTCCCGGCAGTGGACAGCTCCGACCAGAGGAAGTAGCCCACCGACGCCAGCATCAGGACAAGCGCGATCAGCATGTAGGTGCGGGTTCTCAAGCGCGGACCAGACTCCTCTCCCCTCCCGGCGCGGACGTTGCTCGGGACGGGTCGCGGGTGCACATCGTTGCTGTCACACTTCCGAGCTTCCGGCCCCTGTATGCTATCCGCAAGAGCGCCCGGCGTCAACAGCGGTCAGGCTGCGGAAGAACGCCCCCGTACGC
>JBDRTQ010000307.1:0-5327 GCA_043823885.1 Candidatus Eiseniibacteriota bacterium
ATGCCCAGGGTCCTCCATCCTGGAATCCGGTGGAGAGCCAGGAGCCAACAGCTCTCCTTCTCACGGCCGTTTCCATCGACTCTGGAGGTGCGTTTTGCGCTTAACGGGCATCGTGCTGGCGACCATACTCCTTCTCGTAGCCGCAGCCGGCGGGGCCGAGACCATCGCTCTGGGTACGGCGAACGACGGGCTGTCAGTCCGCGTCGTCGACGCAAGCGGTGGAACGACGGTTCTCGAATACCAGCTGGGCAGCTTCTCCAGAGAGCCGGTCGAGATCGGTGGAGAGGTGTTCCATCAGATCTACCTTGACGGCGAAGGCTCCATTCTCAAGAGGGGTTTCCCCGGGCTTCCGCACGTCGCCCGCAGCATCGTCATTCCCGATGACGCCGAGATGGCCGTTCGCGTGGTGACGTCGCACTACGTCGAGTTCCCCGGCGTCCACGTGGCCCCGTCCAAGGGCGTGCTGACGCGCAACGTCGATCCGGCCACGGTCGCCTACTCCTTCGACCCCATCTACGAGGCCGACAGGTGGTATCCCTCTGAGATCGCCTACGCCCGCGATCCCTACATCATGCGCGACGTCCGCGGCATGGTGGTGGTCGTCAACCCGTTCCAGTACAACCCGGCCACGCGGACGCTCCGCGTTTACGACCGGGTCACGGTCGAGGTCACCGAGGCCGGTCCCGGGAAGACCAACGTTCTTACCAGCCGTCCCGCCGCCCTGAACGCGGAGTTCCGGAAGATATACGAGAGGCACTTCCTGAACTTCGACGAGGCCGCAGGAACGCGCTACCCGGTCGTAGGTGATTTCGGCAGCATGCTGGTCATCTGCTACGACGACGCCGGCTTCCTTGCGGCGATGCAGCCACTGGTCGACTGGAAGAACCAGATGGGCGTGCCCTGCGAGATGGTGACGGTGACGGACGCGGGCGGCACCGCCAGCGCGATCCAGAGCTACATCGCGCAGTACTACAACGACAGCGGCGTGACCTTCGTGCTTCTTGTGGGCGACGCGGCGGAGCTGCCTACGCTCACAGCCGCGGGCGGCTCGTCCGACCCGTCGTACTCGACCATAACGCCCGACGCGTACCCCGAACTCTTCGTGGGTCGTTTCTCGGCGACCACGGTCGCCCAGGTGCAGACTCAGGTGCTTCGTACTATCGAGTACGAAAAGACGCCGCAGGCGGAGGCCGCCTGGTATCACAAGGGGATGGGCGTGGCGTCGAACCAGGGTCCCGGCGACGACGGCGAGTACGACAACGTCCACATCGACAGAATCCGCGACGACCTGCTCGGCTTCACCTACACGCTGGTCGACCAGATCTACGACGACACCGGCACGGCCGCGATGGTCTCGGACGGCCTGAACGCCGGACGCAGCATCATCAACTACACTGGTCACGGCTCCACGACGTCGTGGGGCTCGACCGGGTTCTCGAACACTCACGTGAACGCGCTCACGAACGACAACATGCTTCCCTTCATCATCAGCGTCGCGTGCGTCAACGGTCAGTTCACCTACTCCACGTGTTACGCCGAGGCTTGGATGAGGGCGACCAACGGCACCGAGCCCACGGGCGCCATCGGTACCTACATGTCGTCGATCAATCAGTCCTGGAATCCTCCGATGGACGCCCAGGACGAGATAGACGACCTCCTCGTCGGAACGTCGTCGAGCGGAATCAAGCGGACATTCGCCGGGCTGTGCTACAACGGCAGCGGCCACATGATGGACGTCTACGGCGCCGACGGCGAGGACATGTTCCTGACCTGGCACATCTTCGGTGACCCGTCTCTGCGGGTCAGAACCGACACGCCGGCCGACCTGACGGTGACCCACGACGCCAGCGTCGACGCCTTCGCTTCCACGTTCGAGGTGACCGTTGACGGTGTGCAGGGAGCGCTCGCCGCTCTCTACCACGCCGGCGTCCTCTACGGCTCGGCCCTCACGGCGCCGAGCGGCATCGCCACAATCGATGTTCTCGGGCCGCTTCCTGAGAACACGGACGTGACGGTCACAGTGACATCGTTCAACGCCATTACCTACATCGGTTCGGTGCACAGCGGCGGTGCCTACGTTCCAGTCATCTCCGTCTCGCCTTTGTCCTTCGACGAGTCGATGGCGCCGGACGAAGTCCGGGTCGATTCGCTGGCCATAGAGAACGTCGGCGATCCGCTCTCCAATCTGCACTACGACATCGAGGTCGTGGCGTCGGGAGCGAGACGGGCCTTCACGCACGACGCGCGCACGAACACGGCCGTTCGAACCGATGCCGGTTCGAGAGCCTGGCTGGAACTCACGAGCCCCGACGGTGGGGAGAGCTGGGCAGTGGGCGACGAGCACGACATCACGTGGAATTCGGGCGGACAGACGGGCTTCATCAAGGTCGAATACTCGCCGGACGGCGGTTCGAGCTGGGTGACCATCGCTGCGGGCACGGTCAACGACGGGATCCACCCGTGGGTGGTCGACGCGCCGGCGACCGATCTCTGTCTCGTTCGCATCAGCCTGAGCGCCGACCCGGAGACGAACGACACGAGCAGCTGGGCCTTCTCCGTCTTCCAGGAGATCAACTGGCTGTCTGTGTCGCCCGCAGAGGGCGACGTGGCCGTGGGCAACCGTTCAGACATCGACGTCACGTTCGACTCGACCGGTCTTTCGGACGGCGACTACTACGCCGACATCGTCATTTCGAGTAACGGCGGGGACCCGGTGATCCTTCCTGTAGCACTGCACGTGGGGGAGACGGGCGTAGATGAGTCCGAGGTTCCGTCCATGTACGTCCTCAGGGGCGTGAACCCGAACCCGTTTAACCCGGTGACGACAGTGACCTTCGGAGTCCCGAGGGACGCGTCCGTGCGGCTCGCCGTCTACAGCGTCGCCGGTCGTCTCGTGCGCACGCTGGTGGACGGGGAAGTCGGGGCCGGCTACCGCACGGTAGTGTGGGACGGCCGTGACGACCGGGGAGTGGAAGTCGGTAGCGGCGTCTACTTCTGCCGGATGGAGGCCGACGGCTTCGGCGACACCGCGAAGATGGTGTTGATGAAGTAGCGCGGCGAAGAGCGCGTATTCTGTCGAAGCGGGCGGCGATCGGACCCGAAGAACGGGGTCGACCACGCCCGCTTCGTCGTTTCGCACAGCGGCACGCCCGCGAGGGTGAGGAGCAAGGTTCCGCGGCCCCTTGATGGCAGATCCAGGACGGTATGGTATGGTTCCTGCAGCGATTCCACTGTGACTGGATTGCGCAATGCGCATCACAATACACGGGTGTATACTACGTGTGAAGGTGCAAGAGGTCCTTCGGGACGACCCTTCGCGCCCTCCGCACACGTTCGGCGGCGCCTTTGAGGAGGTTCCCTTTGTCAAGAATCTTGATCGCTCTCTGCCTGTCTCTGCTCATGGGCACGGGTGCCACCGCCAGGGAGGTCGTGACGCTCTCCGACGCGGCCGACATTCTCGCGGTCGAGCTCCTTGAGGCAGGACCCGACAGGACGGTCATCGAGTACCGGCTGGGGAGCTTCTCCACAGACACCGTTGAGATCGACGGGACGGTCCACAACTCCGTGACGCTGGGCGGGGAGAGCCGGAGCCTTGAGAAGGGGTTCCCCGACCTCCCGAACGTGGCCCGGAGCATCGTCATCCCGGACGACGCCGAAATGTCCGTGAGGGTTCTGTCGTCCCACTACGTCGAATTCACGCCGTTCAGCGTCGCCCCGTCCAGGGGTGAGATCGAGAGGACTCTGGACCCGGCGGCGGTTCCCTACGAGTTCGACGCCTTCTACGGCACCGACGACTGGTATCCCGCCCGGCTGGCGGAAGCGCGAGACCCATACATCATGCGCGACGTGCGCGGCATGGTCGTCGTGCTCAACGCGTTTCAGTACAACCCCGCCTCCCACACGCTGCGCGTCTACGACCGCGTGACGGTCGAGATAGAACGCGTGGGGCCGGGGCGAGTCAACGTGCTGACGCACCGCCCGCCCAGGGGTATCACGCCTGAGTTCGCCGCGATCTACGAGCGCCACTTCCTGAACGCTAGGAGCGCCGGGCTCGCGCGCTACTCCTCCGTGGGTGAAGTGGGCAACATGCTCATCATATCGCACGGCGATTTTCTGACCGCGATGGAGCCCTTCGTCGAGTGGAAGACGCAGATGGGCATTCCGTGCGAGATGGTAAGCGTGACGACCGCCGGCGGCTCCGCGGCGGCGGTCCAGAGCTACATCCAGGACTATTACGACGCGTACGGTCTGGCGTTCGTGCTCCTCGTCGGAGACGCGGCACAGATCCCGTCGCTCACGGCCAACAGCGGTCCGTCGGACCCATCCTTCTCGCTCGTAGCAGGATCGGACGCCTACCCGGACCTCTTCGTGGGGCGATTCTCCGCGGAGACGGTCCCGCAAGTGGAGACCCAGGTGCTCCGGTCGATCGAGTACGAGAAGCTGCCCCAGACAGGCGCCGACTGGTACCACAGGGGCACCGGCATCGCCTCCGACCTGGGTCCCGGCGACGACAACGAGTACGACGACGAGCACATGGACAACCTCCGGACCGACCTTCTGGGGTCCACCTACACCGGGGTCGACCAGATCTACGACCCCAGCGCGACCTCAGCGATGGTGGCCGACGCGCTCAACGAGGGACGCGGCATCGTCAACTACACGGGGCACGGGTCGTATCTGGGGTGGGGGACGTCCGGCTTCTACAATGCCGATGTGAACGCGCTCACGAACGACAACGCGCTGCCCTTCATCTGGTCCGTGGCTTGCGTCAACGGGATGTTCACGCAACCGGTGTGTTTTGCGGAGGCGTGGCTTCGGGCCACCAACGGGACCGAGCCCACGGGAGCCATCGCGGTCCTGATGTCCTCCATCAACCAGGACTGGGACGAGCCGATGGACGCTCAGGACGAGATGGTGGACCTGCTCGTCGCGGGGGCGAAGCGGACGTTCGGTGGGTTGAGCATGAACGGCAGCTGCCACATGCTGGACGAGTATGGCGTGGACGGTGAGGACGAATTCCTGAGCTGGCACATCTTCGGAGATCCGTCGCTGCGCGTGCGGACGGACACACCGGCGTCGCTGTCGGTCTCTCACTTCTCGATCGCCTCGCCCTCGGACATGACGTTCAGCGTGACGGTCGACGGGGTCGAGGGCGCTCTCTGTGCTCTCTCCCGGCCCGGCGTCTCATACGGCGCGGCCTTCACCGATGCCGGCGGGACGGCGGTCATCGACATCGACGGCGTGCTTCCGGCCAACGAGGATGTGACCTTAACTGTGACTTCCTTCAACGCGATCCCTTACTTCGGCAGCGTCAGCGTGGGCGAGGC
>JBDRTQ010000308.1:0-2170 GCA_043823885.1 Candidatus Eiseniibacteriota bacterium
CGGTGGCTACCGTCGGCGTGTTCCAGGACCAGCCGGTTGGCATGGTGCGCGACACGATGCTCAGTTGCGGCCTCGACGTTGCACAACTCCACGGGGCGGAGAATGCCGCCTACATGGAGGGCCTGGCCCTCCCCGTTCTCAAGGCAGTGGGGCTACTCGGCCCCGACGACCTCCGTTCGCTTGCGGGATATCGCTCGCTCGGCGTAGTCCTCCTCGATTCGGCCGTCGTGGAATCGGCGGAGGACGGTCGACGGCGCACTGTCACGGGCGGAACCGGCACCACCTTCGACTGGGCTTGGGCCGCCTCGGCACGCCGATTCGCGCGGATCGTCTTGAGCGGCGGCCTCCGGCCCGAAAACGTCGCCCAAGCGGTGCGGGTGGCCCGCCCCTGGGCGGTCGACGTGGCATCGGGCACCGAAAGCCGGCCTGGTCGCAAGGACCCCGACAAGCTGCGGTCGTTCATCGGGCAGGCGAAGAGAGCCGGGGCCGAACTCGAAGAACCAGCAGCCCCACCACTGGGCGAAGCTGCCGCGACGTGCCCAGGCGGGGAACCGGTTCACGCCTCTGAGGAATGGGGTCGGGTCTTCGTGGCCGACGTGGCCGAGCGGGCCGGTGGAGCCTTCGGTCGACTCGAAGCGGCTCTGCGCGCCCGCCGCGCGGGGGGAGGGAAGTCTGTCGTCCCCTTTTTCGTGGGCGGATACCCCGACCGCGAGACCTTCGGCGAATTGCTCCTTGAGACCCAAAGAACGGGCGTCGAGGCGATCGAGGTCGGGTTGCCCTCTCCGGACCAGGTCTTGGACGGACCCGTCATACGTCGCGCAGTCCGGGAGACCCTCGCCCGAGGGACCACCCCATACGACGTCCTCGCGGACATCGCCCGGGCGAGGAGCCGGGGGCTCACAGTCCCCGTCGCACTCATGGCGTACACGGACCATTTCGCCCGGGCCGCCGGGGCGAGACTGGCGACCGAGGCCGCCGGGAGTGGGGTCGACGGCCTTCTGATCGTCGACCCCGAGAGACCGGACGCGAACGCCATCCCATCCCACCTACGCGACTGCACATTGGAGACCGTGGTCCTCGTAGACCCCACCACCTCTCAGCGGCGGTACCGGACCCTCCTCCGAGGGGCACGTGGTTTCGTCTACTGCGTGTCCGTCGAGGGCGGCACCGGCGGAGATACGGCCTCGGCTTCGACGGCCGAGAAGATCGTCGAGCGGGTCCGACGCCACAGCGACCTTCCCGCACTCGTGGGCTTCGGCGTCACCGGGCCAGACACGGCGCGAAAGGTCGCCGCCGTAGCGGATGGAGTGATAGTCGGGACCGCGGTTCTCGAACGCATAGACGAGAACCGCGGAGCGTCTGCCGTCCCCGCCGTCGGGGACTTCCTCCGCGAGATCAGGCGGGCGACATCCTAGCCCGCCGCTCCGACCACCTACAGCCCGAGCGCCAGGTCGGGCCTGACCAGACCGTGGCCCGTGAGGTCGTTCGGCACGACGCCTGGGGGCAGCGCGGAGTTCTCCAGCGCCGCGCGCACGGCGGCGGCCGACCATCCTGGATTGGCTCCCCAGACCAAGGCGACGGAACCGCTCACGTGCGGCGCGGCCATCGACGTGCCGCTCAGGCTATCGTAGGCGCCACCCCTGTAGGTGGAGTACACGCCGACACCCGGCGCCGCCAGGTCCACCTCGGGACCGCGACTCGACCACCAGGGAACCGTGTCGGAAGCGTCTGTCGCCGCGACTGCCAGCGCCTCGGGGTACGCGCTCGGGTAGTCCACCGCCCCGCCGTCATTACCTGCCGCCGCCACCACGAGGATCCCGGCCGCGAACGCGTCTTTCACAGCCTGCGCGAGAGTAGCGGACGTGTAGTCCGATCCCAGGCTCATGTTGATCACCTGAATGTCGTTGCCGGGGGTGAGGCTGCCCGCGGAATCGCGGTCGGCATGGGTGCCGATGGCCCAATAGACCGCATCTACGATGTCGCTGGTCCAGCCGGAACCGTTATTGTCAAGCGCCTTCACGGCGTAGAGGTCGGCCCCGGGAGCCACCCCGACGACACCCTGAACGTTGTCGGCAGCCGCCACGATGCCGGCCACGTGCGAGCCGTGACCGTTGTCGTCGTCGTAGGAGCGGTTCTTGCGATACTTGCCGGTGGCTGCACTCGCCATGTC
>JBDRTQ010000309.1:0-3619 GCA_043823885.1 Candidatus Eiseniibacteriota bacterium
AGGGCGATCGGTTGAGACGTTGGAGTTGGCATCGTTCCGCTTCGTCCAGCACGACCGGGCGAACGTGGTTGGCCATGGGGCACCTCCCTCATGAGAGTATACATGCCCCATATTAACACAATATAAGAGACAGAACACTAGGGCTTCGTGATCTCGAGCTTCGGGTGCGACTCGCAGGTCACGAACCTGTGCTCATCGTGGTCGTAGATGGCGTATTCACAGTGGATTCGCCGGATTCAGGGGCGAGCCGAAGCTACCGAAGTACGTGCGAAGGCCGCCAGCGGAGTCGCCGACGGCCTTCACCTGCCTGCTGGTCGCATCCGCCTGCTAGAACGGGTCTATCACGTCCGGCTCCTGCTCGACTATCACGTACATGTACATGCAGCCGGTCCAGTCGAACTTGAGGCTGTCCGCGGGGCTTGGCGCGGGCGCACACGCGTCGTTGGAGACCGTGAACGTCAGAACCGGGTCCATGCCCGCGATGTAGTCGTCCAGTGCCCTGTTGAAGAGCGCCACGCCGTCGGGGTTCAGGTCCGCGAAGATCTCTCCTTCGGCCAGCGCGTCCTCGAGCGACTGGCTCGAGTAGTCCACGATGACTTCGGGACCGTCGGTGATGTCATCGCGCTGAACCAGTATCGTCCCCGAGATCCCCCAGTCGTGTCCCGCGTCCTCAAGCCAGGTTACGTCGTAGCTGCCGGCGAGGAGCTTCGCCTCGATGATGTCGGTCCTGCTCAGGTCGGCCGAAGCCAGTGCCTCGTCAACCTCCTCCGCGACGTCGATCATCTCCGGCGTAGTGAACTCCGCCGAGTCCTCTCGCTCGTTGAATTCCACGCACGCTGAGGTGCGCAGAACGATCTCGATGACCTTCTCCTGCAGCAGCTTGCAGCCCACCATGCTCCCGGCGACGCCGAGGATCAGGAGGATGGCAACGGCCTTGATCGTCTTGTTCTTCATAGTCTCGGCTCCTTATCCGCCTAGAATCCGAAGCTCAACCCGAATGCGAACCCACTCTGCGTCGCGAGGCTGTACTCTCCGTAGAGTGACACGTACGCGGCCTGCGCGTGAAGCCCCACGGTCATGTGCGCCGTGGAGTGGGAGTCGAAGGAGAGAGCGACGGTTTCGTCGTCTCCGTCCGTGTACGACACGTCCATCTGGAAGAAATCGTAGGAGAGGCCGGCGTACGGTTCGATGACCGCGAAGCCGGACGGGAAGCGCTTGCTGACCTGAGCGCCGAACGTGAACGCCGTGGCATCGATCAGCTCGTCGCCGAGTTCGAACTTCTGATACATGAAGCCGGCCGCGAGGTCCACCGGGGCGTCCGGTCCCAGATACTGTGAGACGTTGTGCCGGACACCGATACCCCAGAGGTTGAGCTGTCCGACCTCGACGTCACCCGCGTCGATCGCGATGTATCGGATGAGCGCCTCGGTTCCCCTGACCGACCCGACTCGAAGCTGCGGGACGGCGAGAGCGAACGAGTTGAGACTGAAGCCGCCCGGGAAGGCGAACGCCGTTCCCGCGACTCCGTCGACGACTACCGCCTGGCCGGGGCCGATGACCGTCGACGCCTCGACCTCGGTGTCTCCGGGATCGAGCGGCTCGAAGCCGCCTTCGACCGAAGCCATGAACGTGCCGTCTTCATCGTTGAAGATCACTCCCATGATGGGAGTCTCGAGGGAGATGTGGACTCCATCCAGCGGGATGTAGGCCGAGTGGAATAGCGCGCTGTTCAGGTTCGCGCCGATGGCCAGAGCCAGTGGTTCCAGATAGCCCTCGGCGTTGACGCCCGTGTAGGCAAATATCTGCTCCTGGATCTGCGCGGACACTGGAACGGCCGCGAACACCACCAATAGAGCGCACCCTAGAGCTGCGAGGGAGCGGGTTCGAGCAACCATGGAGTCCTCCTCTTCCATCAGGGTCGCCTGACTGCACAAGATCCGTGCTGCCGCGCTTCTTTTCGGAGCAGATAATCATGTTCGTGACCGTCCGTCAAGTCTCTTCTGGTCTGTGGGGCTCCTGGACGCCCCTACGCACCTGAGCTTCCCCCAAGAACCACTTGACAGTGGCCCCTGGATTGGCTAGCGTTTCGCCGTCCGCACACTTAATCGAACAGATAAGGCACCATCGTGGTCCGGATACCCAAGCCCGGACGCCTGTGCCTTCTTGTGACACGAAACCGCCGCACGCGGTAGCGCGTGCGTGTCCGTGCCCGAGTCAATCTACCGGCGGAGGTTCAATGCGCTCGATCGCCATCGTGAATCAGAAGGGCGGTTGCGGGAAGACCACAACCGCAGTGAACCTGTCCTCGTTCCTGGCGGACATGGGGAGACGCGTTCTGCTGGTGGACTGCGACCCGCAGTCGCACGCTTCGATAGGTCTGGGCATAGAGACGGACCACCTCGAGCGATCGACGTACGACCTGCTGATGGACCCCGCCGTTCAGGTTTCCGACGTCGCGCTGCCGTCATCGGAGAGCCTGGATGTCGTGCCCTCGAATGTGGTGCTCTCGGCGGTGGAACAGCAGCTGTCCGGGCAACCCGACAGAGAGAACAAGCTGCGGTGGAAGCTCGAGAGCGGAGCCGCCGACTACGACTACGTGTTCATCGACTGTCCTCCGAGCGTCGGGCTTCTTACCTTCAACGCGATCGTCGGGGCGTCCGAGGTGATCGTCGTGATGGAGCCGTCCTACTTCTCTCTCCACGGTGCCCTCAAGGTCATGGAGACCGTCAAGCTCGTTAGAGATCAACTCGGGATGAGGAAGCGGGTGAGGGTGCTCCTGACGATGTTCGACGGCAGAACGAGATTCTCAAAGGAATTCCTTCGAGAGGCGCGGACACGCTTCGGGCGTGAGATGTTCGAGAGCGTCATTCGCTATACGGTCCGCTTCAGAGAAGCCGCCAACTGGGGCGTCTCCATCTCGCACTACGCCAGGAGCTGCAAGGGCGCCCGGGACTACGAGGAACTGGCCCGGGAGGTCATTGCGGATGAAAACACGCTTACGCAGGTCGACTTCGAGCCGGTGAGTGCCGTCCCGGATTCGCAGCTCGCCCCCGGTATGGACGAGTGGATCCTGGCGCAGCCTGGACCCCACTTCGTGGAAGGCGGCGTTCTGTTCTCACTCGTGGCGCCTGAGGCGAACGATGTGGAGCTGGTCGGCAGCTTCAACAACTGGGACCGCGAGCACGGCGTGAAGCTGACGAGGAACAATAACGGGGTCTGGCACGCCAAGCTGGACCTGGATCCAGGCAGGCACCTCTACAAGTTCGTCATCGACGGAGCCTGGTGCGCGGACCCGGCGAACGAGAAGAGGTCCGCACCGAACGAAGATTGCGTCGTCGAGGTCTATCGCAGGGACTAGTCAGAGAATCGCTCAGAAACGCAGCTACGAATTCGACATCTCCGGACAGGGCGAAATGGACGAGGGCGCGGGCAGCAGATCCCCGAAGACGCTTGCAGATGTTTCCCACCTCTTCTTCTCCAGAGTAGAGGAAAGCGAGGAGGAACCGCCGGAGGTGTCGGTGCGTCCCTCCGGTGTGGCCGCGGACGAAGTGCCGCCGGAGGCGCCGGCGCGTCCCTCTGGTGTGGCCACGGACGAAGTGCCGCCGGAGGCGGATCTGCG
>JBDRTQ010000310.1:0-2140 GCA_043823885.1 Candidatus Eiseniibacteriota bacterium
CGTCTGCACTCGTTTCTGGTAAGAAGGGGCTTCTCCTATGAGGTGGCGGCAGCCGTCCTCAAGGAGATAGAGGGAGAGTCAAATGCCTGACGGCATGCCGTCCAACGAGATCAGGCGCCGGTTCGTTGAATACTTCGCCGAGCGCGGACACGAGAAGGTCGAGAGCGCTCCGCTGATACCGCGGGACGACCCGACGCTTCTGTTCACGTCGGCAGGCATGGTGCCGTTCAAGCCCTACTACATGAACGAGAATCCCCCGATCACGCGGGCGGTCTCCGTGCAGAGATGCCTGCGCCTCTCCGACCTCGACGAGGTGGGGCAGACTCCCTATCACGCGACCTTCTTCGAGATGCTCGGCAACTTCTCCTTCGGCGACTACTTCAAGGAGAAGACGATCGAGTGGGGATGGGAGTTCCTGACCGAGGTCATCGGGTTGCCGAAAGACCGCCTCTGGGTCACCGTCCACAAGGACGACGCCGCTGCGGCCGAGATCTGGCGGGCACGCATCAAGTTCCCGGTGGAACGCCTGGTGCCTCTGGGCGACAAGCACAACTTCTGGGGACCTGCAGGCGACTCGGGTCCATGCGGGCCGTGTTCCGAGATCCACCTGGACATGGGCGTCGAGGTCGGTTGCGGACGCCCCGGTTGCGACCCCGGCTGCGACTGCGACCGTTTCTTCGAGATATGGAACCTCGTGTTCCCGCAGTTCCTGCAGCGCCCTGACGGCACGCGCGAGCCGCTCAAATGCCCCGGCATCGACACGGGCATGGGGCTCGAGCGTCTCGCAAGCGTTGTGCAGGGAGCCGCGAGCATTCACGAGACCGACACGGGACTGCCCGTCCTCGATGCGGTCAGGGACGAGGCGGAGGCGGCGAGCGGAACGCGGCCACCCGAGGGACCACCCGGCCCGGATCTCGTCGTAATAGCCGATCACGCACGGGCGGCGACGTTCGCGATCGCCGAGAGCATCCTGCCGTCGAACGAGGCGCAGGGCTACGTCGTGCGCCGCCTGATCCGCAGAGCGGTGCGCCGCGGCCTCGCGAGCGGCATCGAAGAGCCGTTCCTCTACCGCATCAGCGGAGTGATCGTTGACACGCTCCGAGAGGCGCATCCGCATCTCGTCCAGAAACGCGAGCATATCGCGCTCGTGCTCAAGTCGGAGGAAGAGCGCTTTCACGAGACCCTGACGCAGGGGAGCGCCGTGTTCGAGGAGATGCTCGAGTCCCTCGCCGGGAGCGACTCGAAGGTCGTCCCCGGGGACGTCGCCTTCAGCCTCTACGACACATACGGATTCCCGCTCGACCTCACGGAAGAGATGGCCGCGGAGCGCGGCATGACCGTGGACCACGAGGCCTTCCAGGCGGCGATGGCGGAGCAGAAGGACCGCGGCAGGCGGGCCTC
Organism: Candidatus Eiseniibacteriota bacterium; assembly: GCA_043823885.1. GTDB lineage: Bacteria > Joyebacterota > Joyebacteria > Joyebacterales > Joyebacteraceae > JALGZG01. The sequence goes on from JBDRTQ010000310.1 coordinate 1,402, forward strand.
GACGTTTGGCGACGCCGACGTTGGAGGCGCGTGGGAAGGCAGGCGCGCCGCCACCGCGTTCGTCGGATACGAACTCCCGTGTGCGTGCGGCGAGGGAGCGGAGTGCGAAACGGTCGATACGTTGTTGTCCGGCCCGGTCGCCACCGAGGTGGCGGAAGTCAGGCGCGCACGTGAGAACACGGTCGAGTTCACGCTGACCGAGAGCCCGTTCTACGCGGAGTCGGGCGGACAGGTGGCCGACACCGGCACACTGACCGTCGGCGGCGGCACCGTGGAGGTGGTGAACGTGCTGACCCGCGACGAGCGGTACGTGCACGTTGCGACCGATCCCGGCGGGGCGGTCACTCCCGGCGCGCCCGTGGAGGCGCGCGTCGATATCGCGAGAAGACGCCTCATTGAGAAGAACCACACGGCCACTCATCTGCTCCAGGCCGCTCTGAGGAACGCGCTGGGCGACCACGTCCACCAGTCCGGGTCGTGGGTGGGTCCGGACAGGTTGCGATTCGACTTCACACACTTCTCCGAGCTGTCGGTCCGTGAGGTCGCCGCGATCGAGGACAGGGTGAACGCCTGGGTCCGCGCCGACGTCCCGGTCGCGCCCGAGAGCATGGGGCTCGGGGCGGCGCTCGAGCGCGGTGCGATGGCGCTCTTCGGCGAGAAGTACGGCTCCGAGGTCCGTGTCGTCTGCGTGGGCTGCGACGAGTCGAGCGTGAGCCTGGAACTCTGCGGCGGCACTCAT
>JBDRTQ010000311.1:0-4983 GCA_043823885.1 Candidatus Eiseniibacteriota bacterium
CGGCCAGTTGCCGTGGTACCTCTCGCCGACCCGCAGCCAGGTCGCTCCTCCGTCGCTCGATGCCTCGACGTAGCAGTAATCCCAGTTCGCCTCGGTGTCGATCCTGTGCCAGAACTTGAGCTCCGCAGCCAGTGCGCTGGAGAAGTCGATGGGGCTGGCCAGCTCGATCCACGTGTTTCTGTTGTTCCCGTAATCTCCACTCGGGCTGTCGGTGTAGGAGCTGCTCATCGAGTGGAAGCTGGTCGACGTGAGACCCCAGAGGCCGTCGCTCTCGACCCAGTTGCCGGTCCCGCCCTCCATGTTGTCGGAGAAGAGCAGCGTGGGAGACCCGACCATCCAGACGATCTCTTCCTCAGCCTGGAAGTCGTCGGCCACGATCTCCACTCTGAGCACCAGCCCGTGCCCGTCGGGCGTCGACGGGTCGATCGTGAACGAGAAAGGGTCGGCAGAGTTGTTGACGAAGTCGCGCGCCGCGATGCTGCCCAGCGTAGAAGACGCATCATTAAGCTGAACGTAGGGGTCGTCGCTCGAGAGCGTGATCGAGACGTTCGTCGCCCCTACAGCAACGCCCTGGTTGTCTATGGTGACCTCGAGGTCGAGCGTCTCGCCCGGATCGGGGTTCTGGTCGCCGTTGCCGCCCGCGAGCGTGTAGGTGTCCCTGAGCGCGAGGTAAGAGCCGGCGACGCGCGTCACGTACTGCAGCGGCCACAGGTTCTCGGCGCGGAGTCCGGCCAGCTCCGACTCGTCCGGCCAGAAGTCACTGCCGCCCACCTCGATGCACAACGAGAGGCAGCCGAGCGCTCCGTAGAACCAGTCGCACGTAGTACCCGAGCAAGTGTAGTTGATGGTCTCGTAGGCGGTGCCCACCTCGTAGCCGTTGTACTGCGCCATCTCGTTCGCGATCTCGCGGAACAGTGCGTCGTCGGCAGGAACGAGGATACTGGTGTGGCTCCAGGGCACCAGCACGGCTCCAGCGACCGAGTGCAACGAGACGTTCAGGACGAAGTCGTGGGACATTGTGAAATCGCGGTAGGCCTGATTCTCAAGCTCGGTGAAGGCAGCGGTCCCACAGAAGACGTCGTTGCACGGGTCGAAAGAAATGCCAGACGTGCCCCACTCCCAGTCGTAATTCCGGTTATTGTCGACGCCGCGGCACGAGCTGCCCGAGTTGACGCGCCGGTTCTTCCGCCACATCGTTCCCCAGCCTATCGACTCGTTGTAGACATAGCCGTCGGGGTTGACGATGGGAACGAACCAGATCTCGCGATTGTCGACCAGGAATGTGGCTTCCTGGTCGGTCCCGTAGTTCTCGCAGAGCCACTCCATGTAGTGGAGTATGCACTCCATGGCCATGGGCTCGCGGGCGTGGTGCATGCCGTCGAAGAATACCTCGGGCTCTGTCGAGGACTCGTCCACACCCGGGTTGTCCGATATCTTCACCGCCCAGATGTCGCGCCCCTCGTAGGTCGTGCCGATGGACATCTTGGCGGTGGTGATGCCGGGGTAGAGCGCGTGCAGCTCGTCGAGGGCGGCTACCATCTCGGAGAAGTTGTGGAACTCGCCGAAATCAGCGCGCGACATGCGGGAGCGGTAGTAGCTAGGCAGGTCGGCCACCTCGACAACAACGTTGAACCCCATGGCGCGGAGTTCAGTCACCTCGTCAGGATTCGTGATGATGGTAGCGCCGACGCCCCGCTTCGACTTCATGACGTCGAGGTCCGGCAGCCTTAGGAAGTCGTTCCACTCATCCATGGAGGCGAACTCAACCCGGGCCCGCACTGTGGCGAGTTCGGGGCCGGCGGCGTGCGCGGGCGCTGCAGCAAGGGCGGCCAGCACGGCGACAAGCAGGACGGCTCTGAAGGACGTTCCCATTCGTAACTCCCCTTTCGGACCGACTGCGACTTCAGGGTGCGGATAGCGGTATCGCTCCCGAAGGAGCATCACACGAGTCTGATGACCCAGGTACCTATTATAGCACAGGTTACGACATGAATCAATATTCGGGATAGGCTCTGCCGTGAGCAGGTCTCGCGTCCGAAGGACGCTACTATCCGTTCCACCGACGTCCGTCCTTCACAACAGTCAGCGAGAGCGCCTCGTTGTCTCTCGTCGCCGCCCGCCACGCCGGGGCGATCAGCGCCTTGAGGATCGGGGTGCGGGCCACCAGCTCCAGAAACCCCGGCCCGAGGCCGTAGACGAACTCGCCTTTCCGTCTGCTGCCGTCGATCATCGGGACAACCTCCTCCTCGACGCGGCGCGCGTAGGCCGCAGACGCGGCGACGCTCGAGTCGAGCGACTCCGCGATCGTATCGGCCGCCACCCGCCCGCTGAGGATCGCCGAGGAGATGCCCTCACCCGTCACCGGGTTGGCCAGACCTGCAGCATCGCCGGCGAGGAGCACCCGGTCCGTCCCGAGCGCGTCCGCGGGCCTGCGCACCGGTATCGGGAACGCGAACGGCCCCTCGGTCAACCACCCAGTGAGACCTCTGAGGGTGAGGAACGCGTCGAGGTCGCGCCTGAAGCCGCCGCGGAGCTCATGCTGGCTGAAGACGCCGACGTTCAGGTGGTCGCCCTTCGGGAAGATCCAGCCGTAGCCACGGCTCGCCGCAGTCGGGTCGAAGAGCAAGCGGCCGGAGAGGTGCTCCGGTAGCTCGCCGGACGCAGGGCGTGCCCGCACGTACAGCCCGCCGCCCATGCGAACGGGGGTCAGTCCCAGCATGCGGCGCCCCGTGCCGCGCGCGCCGTCGGCGACAACGACGTGGCCCGCTGTCATCGAGTCGCTTCCGGACGTGACCCTGACTCCGGCACCGTCCGGGGCCAGAGCTTCCACCGCCCTGCCGAACTCGACCGTCGCTCCGGCGGTCTCGGCGGCGCGGACCAGCAGCGCGTCCAACTCGCGGCGCGTCGTGGTCGCGACAAGAGCATCCTGGCTGTCGACAATGAGTGAGAGGTGACGGCCGAACGCTATCTCGGCCGAGTGGAGGCGTCGCTGCTCGACGGGTTCCTGCTCCCCGCCCAGAAGCCGAAGCGCCTTGTCCGTCAGACCGGCGCCGCACGGCTTCGCCCGCGGGAACGTGGCCTTCTCGAGGACAACAACGGTCAGGCCGAGTTCGGCGGCGCGACGCGCGCAGCTGCTGCCGGCCGGGCCGGCGCCAACGACTATCAAGTCGAACGTTTCGTTCAACGCGGGACTCCCACGACGAGGACCGGCAGGCGGTCGGGAAGGCGCGCCCGTCCGGCGCTACTCGAAGGTCAGCTCTCCGAACGTGCCCGGGTCGTAGCCGATGGGCACCTGCCAGTCGCCCGTGGCACTCGTCCTGGCCTGCTTCCTCCGGAAGTTCGTTCTCCAGACCGGGAAGGCCTCGATGTCGCCGCCTATCTGATCGAGGGGGATCCTGACCTCCACGCTCCACCGGTCGTCGGTCCGCTGAGTGGCAACGTCGTATTCGCCGTCCCACTCGCGGTCGGCGGTGTACCACATGGTCTCGTCGAACGTTATCCTCTGGTCGAAGACCGTGCCCAGCGGATTGACGTATATCTGATAGACGGTCATTTCGTCGGGGTCGGGCTGGAGGAAGTACCCGACGCAGTCCTCGCCGAAGACGGACCCGTCCCGCTCTTCAATGCTGGCCGCAACGTTCACCATCTCAGGATCGAAGCATATCGCCGACAGATACAGATTCTCGGCATCGCAGGCGAAGGAGAACTCAGTTCTGCCCTCGACGGGCACATCGTAGCCCGCGTGGAGCGTGCTCACGGGCGTGCAGCCGCTCCAGCACGCGTCGGAAGGATCGCCGTCTATGACCGGAGGCTCCGACGTTATTCTGCCCTTCGCCGTTCGCATCACTCGCGCCGGCAGGTCGACGTCGAGAATCTTCCCGTTCGACAGCGGATAGCGGCAGCTCATGCGCGGCGCCGGATAGAGGTCTCCGTGGTTAAGCATCATGAAGGTCAGTATCTCGGTATCACCCGGGTCGACCGCGACGATCGCCCGTTCGGGCTCGACGGTCCACCCTTCCGGAACGTCCCAGACAACAACGTCGTCGATGACCCTGTCGGTGACGTTCTCGATCGTCACCTCGACCGGCGCGTGGAGCGACGCGTTGTCGAAGACCCTCACCGCGCCCATTGTGACGAACTCGCTCTCAACGCGTTCTATCTCGCGGACGTCGCTCTCCGTCACCACGCTGCGCGGGTAAACACTGCCGATGTCGACTATCGCAAGCTCGTAGCCGGGAGACGTCACGGTGACCCATCCGAACTGGAAGAACTCCCCCCTGGTGACCGGCTGCTCGGCGGTCCGGTAGAGGCCACCTCCCGAACTGCCGATGACGGTGTAGTCGATCCCGTCGAACCCGGTCGAGAAGTAGTGGTGAAGGTGGCCGTTGAATACCGCATCCACACCATGCTCGCGGAAGATCTCATGGAGAGCGTCTGGCTCGCCCAGCACGAGGGTCTGCGCCCACAGAGGCTTGTGGGCGAACACGAAGATGTTCTCGGCGTCGCCGTGCTCGGAGAGGTCGGCGACCAGCCAGTCCCTCTGCTCATCCGGGAAGTCGGCGGCCACGTCGATGCGGCTGTTGTCGAGGACGATGAAGTGGGTGTTCCCGTGGTCAAACGAGTAGTAGGGGTCGAATCCCGTTCTGGCCCTGTACATGGCCTCGGACTCGTCGTCCCAGATGTCGTGATTGCCGGGGGTCATGTAGACAGGCACTTCGAGGACGCCAACGAGAGCCTGTAATGAATCCCATTCGGCATCCGATCGCCCGTAATCCTCACCGTATCCCTCTATGTGGTCGCCGACGGTGACAACGAAATCAGGATTCAGCAGGTTGATCTCATCGATGACCTGCTGATAGATCCCTGGCGTGTGCCCACCGGTGCGGTCACTCAAGATCGCGAATCTGAATAGGGATTCCGAACCTGTGCCGGCGGCCGAAGGGCAAAGGCAGACCAGCAGACAGATCGCGACCGCTGACGCAA
>JBDRTQ010000312.1:0-4031 GCA_043823885.1 Candidatus Eiseniibacteriota bacterium
GTCCGACGACTACTACGGCGTTCTCGGTGTGGGCCGCGACGCGTCCCCCGACGAGATCAAGAAGGCGTACCGCGCGCAGGCGTTCAAGTATCACCCCGACAAGAACAAGGGTGACGAGGGCGCCGAGGAGAAGTTCAAGCACGCGACCGAGGCCTTCGAGGTTCTGTCCGACGCGGAGAAGCGGGTTCAGTACGACCAGTTCGGCAAGTCCGCGCTCGGCGGGGGGCCGCAGGGTTTCCGGGGCGCACAGGGCTTCGACATGGACGACGCACTGCGGACGTTCATGGGCGCCTTCGCGGGCGAGAACCTCTTCGAGCAGCTGTTTCGGGGCGGTGCGGGCGGCGGCAGGCCCGCGGTCCAGCGTGGCTCCGACATCAGGGTGCGTCTCAAGCTCACCATGGAAGAGATCTCCCAGGGAGTGAAGAAGAAGCTCAAGGTCTCGCGCAACGTCTCCTGCGAGAAGTGCGGAGGCTCCGGGGCGAAGCCCGGAACGAAGTCCGTGACGTGCCCCGAGTGTCGCGGACGCGGACAGGTCACGCGCCAGCAGAATCTGGGCATGTTCGGCGCCTTCCAGAGCGTGGGCCCCTGCGGCGGTTGCTCGGGGACCGGCCAGATCATTGAGGAGAAGTGCGAGAGCTGCGACGGCCTCGGCGTTACGAGGGGCCGGACCACCATAGAGGTCGAGGTCCCCGCCGGCGTGATGACCGGGAACTTCATCCCGATGAGGGGAGCCGGCAACGCCGGTCCCCGCAATGGAGTCGACGGCGACCTGCTCGTGGTGATCGAGGAACTGCCCCACGAGCTGTTCGAACGGCACGGGAACCACATTCTGCTCGAGCTGCCCGTCTCGCTCGACGTGGCCACTCTCGGCGGCAGCGTCGATGTGCCCACTCTGGGCGGGAAGGCCAAGCTGAAGATAGCCGCCGGCACGGCTTCCGGCAGCACCCTCCGCATGAGAGGGAAGGGGATCCCTCACCTTCATGGCAGAGGCGCAGGCGATGAGTTGGTCCACGTGGTCGTGTGGGTTCCGAAGCGTCCCTCCGCGGAGGAGAAGAGGCTCCTCAAGGAACTTGGAAAGCTGCAGAGTTCCAGTGTTCCGGGACCTCGGAAGCCCGGACGTCCGCACTAGCACTCACACAGAGCTGGAGGTGACCAGGTTGGCCGAGCGTCTTCTTGACGGCCCGGGCGTATGGCGAATGGACACGTTTCGCGTGCAGCCTGGCTCGCTCGGCGTCCGGGAAACGGTGATCGACGGGCCGGAGGGCCACCACGCCGTCGACGTCGTCCGGGTGCGCCGGGGTGACCTCGTTCGTCTGATAGACGGGGAGGGCACGGAGGCCGTCGCACGCGTGGACGCCGCCGAGCGCTCCGAGGCCGCTGTGTCCATAGTGGAGGAACGCTCCCACGAGAGACGGACCAGCGTGCACCTGACGGTCGTCCAGGCCCTCCTCAAGGGCAGGGCGTTCGACGACGTCGTCAGACGCTGTACCGAACTGGGTGTCGCCGAGATCGTGCCCGTGCGCACCTCGCGAAGCATCGGGAAGGTCCCCTCCGACGCCGAGGAGTCCCGGATGACTCGCTGGGAGGCCATCGCCGTGGCGGCCGTCAAACAGTCACGAGGCGTTTTCTTCCCGCGAATAGGCGAGGTTCGTGACCTCGGCTCCGTCGGAGGACTAGTGGCGGGCCACGACCGCGCTCTTGTTGCGTGGGAAGAGGAGACGGGAGCCGGCCTGAAACAGGCGCTCGGGATCCCTGCGCCCCGGCGCATTCTCCTCGTGGTGGGGCCTGAGGGCGGCCTGGCAGCCGATGAGGTGGACGTTCTCGCGGCCTCCGGGGCCACGCCCGTCAGCGTCGGCAGACGCGTGCTCAGGGCCGACTGGGCCGCGGCAGCGGTGTCCGCGATGATATCCTGCGAGGTCGGGGGATTGCTCCCTTAGACTGCCACACAAAGCGCTGCCACACAAAGCGTTTGACATTCCCCACTGCAAATCGTATCCTTCAGGGTCTTTACAGCCCTGATCGAATCGTGCGTGCGGTCGGTGTGTCCGGCCGTCAGCGCTGGGGTTCGCTTTTCATCTTAATCCAGCGTGTCCGGCGCCCGGAGGGGGTGGATATGAATGCCGGGAGTTCGCGTCAAGGACGGTGAGTCGTTTGAGCGCGCGTTGCGTCGTTTCAAGAAGAGATGCGAGAAAGCAGGTGTGCTCTCCGATCTCCGGAAGCACTCGCACTTCGAGAAGCCGAGTGAGCGTAAGAAGCGCAAGAGAAGCGCTGCCAAGCGCAAGATCCGCAAACTGAAGCTCAAGCAGAAGCAGCACTGATTCAGCGTAGATCCAGGGACCGACAATGAACCTCCTGGAGCGTCTGAACGACGACATGGTCAGGGCGGCCAAGGCTCGGGATTCCGAGCGGTTGGGCGCCATACGTTTCGTTCGGTCCCGGGTGCAGAATCGTCAGATCGAACTCAGGCGCGACCTCAAGGACGAGGACGTCGTCGAGGTTCTGTCGAGGATCGCGAAGCAGCACAGGGAATCCATCGAGCAATTCGAGGTCGGTGGGCGCGACGAACTCGTCGAGCACGAGCGCAGGCAGCTGGCGGTCGTGGAGGAGTATCTGCCGGAGCGGCTCGACGAGCAGGAGCTTCTCGAGATCCTGTCCGGGGTCATCGAGGAGACCGGCGCCGCCGGCCCCAGCGATATCGGGGCGGTCATGCAGGCCCTCATGCCCAGGGTCAGGGGACGGGCGGACGGAAAGAGAGTGAAGAGCCTGGTTCAGTCGAAGCTGGCGGGCGGCGACGAGGAGTAGGTCGTGCCGGGGCACTCGCAGCGCCGCTCTGAATCCACGTGACGAGTCGGAGGTTCAATGAAGCTCAGACAGCTGTTCGATGCGATCGTCGCGCACGGTATCTCCGTGGACCCACGGGGGAAGACGAGGGTGCGGAAGGTCCTCGAGTTGGCCAGGAAGGACTACGACGCGCTCAGCGACGAGAAGAAGCAGAGGTACGACACCGAACAACTGACCAATCCATACTCCGATTCGAGGATCCTGCTCGGTGACGACGACCTCGAGATCGAGAACGTTATCGTCGGAATCGACATGGAGGTGGGCGAGGTCGTCCTCGCCGACCGGCTCCGCGAGAAGGGGCGCCCGATCGACCTCATCTGGGCCCACCATCCCGAGGGCGCGGCCCTCGCCAATCTCGGCGGGGTGATGGCCATGCAGGCCGACATCCTGAACGGATTCGGCGTTCCCATCAACATGGCAGAGGGGCTTCTCGAGCCCCGGATCAAGGAAGTCGAGCGCAGAGTGATGTCTAGCAACCACATGCGCGCCGTCGATGCCGCGCGACTCCTCGATGTCCCCATGATCTGCTCACACACCCCGGCCGACAATTGCGTGGCCGGCTTCCTCCAGGAGCTGTTCGACAAGAAGAAGCCTGAGACCGTCGAGGACGTCATCTGTGTACTGCGGGAGACCACCGAGTACGCGGAGGCCGAGGTCGCGGGATCGGGTCTCAAGATCGTCGCTGGCAGCGAGAAACGCAGGGCGGGCCGCGTCTTCGTAGACATGACCGGTGGGACAAGCGGCTCCGAGAAGACGTTCGAGCGGCTGGCGAATACATCCGACATCGGCACGATGGTCGTGATGCACATTCCCGAGAAGCACCTGGAAGAGGCGAACAACCACCACATCAACGTTGTTATCGCAGGACACATGGCCAGCGACACGCTCGGCATGAATCTACTTCTTGACGCGGTTGAGAGGGCCGGGCAGCAGAAACTCTCAGTGATCGAGTGTTCCGGGTTCAGACGATACGAGCACTAGGGCCGGTGTTCCCCCAACATCCGTAGGCGCAGCCACAAGCGAGTCATGAACCAACATGCTCTTGGCGTCCTGGAATACGACAAGGTAGTAGCTCTCCTTGTCGACAGGACGTCGTTCGAACTGGGTTCTGAGCGGGCCAGCAGGCTTCGGCCCACCGTCGACCTTCGGTCGATCCTGGAGGATCTCCGGAGGACGAGCGAGCTTCGGAG
>JBDRTQ010000313.1:0-3754 GCA_043823885.1 Candidatus Eiseniibacteriota bacterium
GACCGCATCGCCGACATCGAGAAGACGGGTCGCAGACAGCGCGTCCTGAGCGCCAGGCTTGTCGATCGCGACGTCGTCGCCATCGCGCGGCACGAGGGCTACGCGGTGGCGTCCGTCCTCAAAGTGAGGGCCGGAAAGCTCGTCGCCTGCGAGAGCTGTCCCCTGGAGCTGGGGCCGAAGACCGACGACGACGAGGTCGTGGAGACCTTCCTCAAACAGTTCTACAACCTGTCGCGAGGCGGGCTGCCCGGCGAGATACTGCTGGACCGCGACCCGCCGGACCGCGACGCCATCGAGACGTGGCTGGCGGAAAGCTCTCTCAGCAGGGTGACGCTCAGCGCCCCCAAGCGGGGGGAGAGGCGCCTCCTCGTTGATTTCGCGCGCGACAACGCCCGCCAGGCGCTGAGGAGGACGTTCGAGACCAGGCGCGTTCCCACCTCGGTCAGCGAGCTTGGCGAGGCGCTCGGAATGAAACGCCCGCCGCGGCTCATATCCGGAGTGGACGTCTCCAGCATCGCCGGCGCCCACCCGGTCGGAACCGTCGTCACGTTCCGGGACGGACGCCCGGACAGGGCCCTCTACCGCAAGTACCGCATCCGGACGGTAGTGCAAGGCCGGGACGACTATGGTAGTATCGCCGAGGTAGTCTCACGACATCTCAAGCGCCTCGTCAGGGAGGAACGGGAGCTGCCCGACCTGCTGCTCATCGATGGCGGGAAGGGACAGCTGTCGGCGGCGGCCACGGCGCTCAGCGGAACCGGCGTGAGGGGCGTGACGCTCGTCGGGCTGGCGAAGCGCGAGGAGGAGGTCTTCGTACGGGGAAGGGCGACTCCGTTGCCGATCCCCGCGGACTCGAGAGCCAAGAAGCTGCTCGTGCGGGTGCGCAACGAGGTGCACCGCTTCAGCATCGCATATCACAGGTCGCTGCGCGAGCGCGAGGCAAGACACTCGCTGCTGGATGATAGTCCCGGGGTCGGACCGTCGCGCAAGGAAGCTCTGCTCAGGAAATTCGGCTCGGTGCGCTCGATCGCGGGGCGCACGCCCGAGGAGATCGCGGAGGTGCCGGGCGTTGGCATCGCGACGGCGAGAAGGATCAAGAGAACGCTCGAGGAGGCGGGAAGTGGTGATGGTACCCCAGCCTGACGAGGACGCGACAACGCTGCCGGTCCTTCGCTACGTGACGTTCGACACGGAGATCGGGTGCTTCCTGATCGCGGGAAGCGACCTGGGCCTCAGAATGGTCGCGTTCGGCAAGAGCCTGGACGCGAAGCGCGCGCTCTCCCGGGAGACGCGGGGCGAGCGGGTCATGATCGTCGAGGACAGGATCAGGCTGCGGAGAGCGGTCGATTCCATCAGGAGCTACCTCGCGGGCGGTCGTGAGCCGCTGGAACACAAAGTGGACCTGAGCGGCGTCACGGACTTCAACCGCCGAGTCCTCGACGTGGTGAGACAGATACCCTACGGCGTGCTGAGAACATACAAGTGGGTGGCAGGTGAGGTGGGAGCGCCCAGGGCGACACGACCTGTCGGACAAGCCCTCTCCCGGAACCCGCTCCCGATAGTCATACCCTGTCACAGGGTGGTCAACAGCGACGGCTCTCTCGGGGGTTACTCCGGCGGCGGTCCCGACATGAAACGCCGCCTGATCGAGATCGAGACGGGTCAGGTCGACCTGGCTCTCAGAGGCGACGAGCGTACCGAACGCGAACGCATACGCTTCCTGCTTGAATCGGAAGGCGGCGACGGTGAAGGCAGCAAGGGCCGTAGCTGAGACCGGGCGCGCGACGGCGATGGAGGAGGCGATCGACGAGTATCTGGACCACCTGTCGGTCGAACGAGGTCTGTCGCAGAGCACGGTCGCCTCGTACCGGGGCGACCTCGCTGCGTACTCCCGGTTCCTGGCGGCGCGGAGGGTCCATTCGCCCGGTGACGTCAGTTCCCGGAACGTCAGCGACTTCTCCGGCCACAGACTGGCCGAGGGCGTGTCCCCGAGGAGCATCGCGAGGAACTTGTCGTGTCTGCGGGGATTCCACAGATATCTGGTCGTGCAGGGCGCGGTCGCGGCGGACCCGACCCTGGAGGTTGAGGGTCCGAAGTTCCAGAGGAAGCTCCCGGACGTGCTGGCGGTTCACGAGATCGAGGCCATCCTGACGGCCGTCGACACATCGACCCCGCTGGGCATCAGGGACCGGGCCATGCTCGAGACGGCCTACGGAGCGGGACTCCGGGTCAGCGAGCTGATCACGTTGACCCTGTCCAGCCTCTTCTTCGACGACGGCTATTTGCGCTGCATGGGGAAGGGCTCGAAGGAGAGGGTCGTCCCGGTGGGCACGGCGGCCATCGACTGGACGACGCGCTATCGGCGCGACGTCCGCCCGGGGCTTGCGGCCCGCGCGCCCGCGACCGACGTGGTCTTCCTGAACGCCCGGGGGAGACCGCTGTCGAGAATGGGCTTCTGGAAGATACTCCAGAAGCACGTGGTCAGGGCGGGTGTACGCGACCGCGTGAAACCGCACACGCTGCGGCACTCGTTCGCGACACACATGCTGGAGGGCGGCGCCGATCTCAGGGTGGTTCAGGAGATGCTGGGCCACTCCGACATCTCGACAACGCAGATATACACCAGCGTCGATCGGGAGTATCTCAAGGAGATCCACAGGACGTTCCACCCGCGGGGTTAGGCGGTCACCAGGTGGGGCACGGGAGCGACCGGCGCCGGCCCGGTCGCGAAGTGACCGGCGGCAGCCCGCACATGGCGAGAACTTCGACACCGGAGCAGGACAATTGCCCGCAGACGATCTCAGACAGCTCTTCCTGTCAAACACCGACGCCGCCGAACTCGAACTCCTGAGGTCTCTCGGGACACTCGCGGACGAACGGGGCGTGATCGCGTGCGTCGTCGGGGGCGTCGTTCGCGACCTCTTCCTCGGGCTGCCCAACTACGACCTGGACGTCGTCGTCGAGGGCGACGCGATCGAGTTCGCGGAGACGGCAGCCGGGCGGCTTGGAGGTTCGGTCAAGGCGCACACGAGATTCGGCACGGTCATCCTGACGCTGCCCGGGGGACGCAAGGTAGACGTCGCCACGGCGCGAAGCGAGGTGTACGAGCGCGCAGGCGCGCTGCCCGCGGTCACTCCGGGAGCGATGGAGAGCGACCTCAGGCGCCGGGACTTCACCGTGAACTCCATGGCCGTCGTTCTGAACGCGGACGGGTTCGGGACGCTTCTCGACCCGTTCGACGGCCGCGCCGACCTGGAGAACGGTGTGCTGCGAGTGCTGACGGACGCGAGCTTCGATGACGACCCCACCAGGATCCTCAGGGGCGTCAGGTTCAGCGCGCGCTTCGGGCTGTCCATAGAGACCGGCACGGAGGCCCTGCTCAAGCGCGCCGTGTCCGAGCGGCGCACCGACACGGTCAGCGGGGAGAGACTTCTCAACGAACTCGAACTGATTCTGGGAGAGGACGACCCGTGGCCGCCCGTCTTCCGTCTGATCGACTGGGGCATCCTCTCGTCGATGGTGGAGGGCTGGGAGGTTCCTAAGTCCGTTCGCGCGACGATAGTCGAGATCGACCGGTTGCTGTCCGGGCGCGACGACGAAGCCGTCGAGCCCGCGCCCGTGCGCTGGATCACGCTCTTCGGGGCGCTGCTCCAGCCCCTCGAGCCCGACGTGCGAAACCGCGTGGTCGAGCGACTGGCCGCGGGGCGGCGCGTCCGCAGACTCGCGGCTGAGCTGGGCGACTTCGAGCGCGACG